>JBBTRQ010000044.1:0-4719 GCA_038065075.1 Patescibacteria group bacterium | reverse complement strand
TGAATCCGGCCACGTCTGCCCGCTGTCACCCAATGAAATCCGCGAATTACACGCCACAACGGACGCACTCTCGGCAATGGATGAGGCCGACCTAACCGAACAACTACCTCCAATTAAACGGCTCCCGACTCCTGTCGACTTTTCTGCAAACATCACTAAGCTCGCCGCACTTGCCGACGACTCGAAACGCCATGACCCTTCGTTTTGGCGTATGCCAACTTCGAACGCCGACCTCCTTGACCAACTTATCCAACGCGTTCGGCTTGCAATCACAACTATTCGCCAAGCGGATAAACTAACGCTTGAGTGCATGAACGCCGGTAGGCTCGCTGGGGCACGTCGTCTACCGTGGGATGACCTTCTGGAAACCTTCCAGCTCCTTGGTGATTCCATAGACAACGCAACGGCATTAACCATTCGCTTCGCACCTTCGGTGTCCAGCACTTGGCCGCTTCCGCGTCAACGGAAAACGTCCTCAGACATTCTCGCTCACGTCACCAAAGGCCGCAGCCTTCGTAAATTACGTCTCATCTTCAGGAGGTCGTGGAAAACCTTTCTTGCAGGGTGCACCGTTCGCGGAACAAACCCTCAATCGCTCGAAGACTTCCAAGCCCTCAACGCATACTACCAAGTCAAGTCCGACCGCGATGAACTTCGTCGACGTTGGGAGCTACAGATTGAACCGCTTGGCGGACTCCCCGCCGCTCAGCTTGGCGACCGTCCAGAAGATACATCCCGTCAACTCGCTTCGCGTCTCCGACAATCACTTGACTGGAACGAACACCAATGGCGGGAGATTCAGACAGGGCTAGCGGACATTGGACTGGAGTGGGACAGGGTCCTTGCCAATACGCCGCCGCGTTCAGACCATTGTGGCGACCTCCTTCAAATCGCCGACGCTTGCGAGCAACACCTTCTCGCGATGCTCCAAGCCAGAAACGCTTACCTCCAGACGCAAGAGCTTGCGAACCAACTTCGTCATGTCGAAACAATTCTCACCCAATCCGGCAACGGACGAATCTCCCGTGCCCTCGACAAGGCAATCCGCAACCAGTCCGCGACCGATTACGAGGCCGCATGGCATGAACTTGAACGTGTTTACGGTCGTACTTCTGCCAAATTCCGTCGTGAAGAGCTACTTGGCCGACTTGCACCCGCCGCCCCCACATGGGCCGACGCAATCGGACATCGCATCCCGCCCCATGACAAGCACACACCGCCCGGGGATGCCCACCGAGCATGGCACATCCTACAGTTACAACAGGAGCTACACCGTCGGGAGCAATTGGACTCTGACCGCCTACAACTCGAATGTACCGACCTTCGCGACCAACTCCAACAGCACACCCAGCGATACGTAAAGCATCTTGCGTGGGCAAAACAGCACGAGCGAACCGACAAGCACGTGCAAGCAGCACTCAAGGGTTGGCTTCAAACCGTCAGCCGCCGGGGATATCACAGCGGGGTGATGTCCGCTCGGCTCAAGGAAGAGGCTCGAAAGCTCCTCAATCAAGCTCGTGGGGCCGTACCTGTCTGGATTATGCCGCTATCGCGTGTAGTAGAGTCTTACGATTTCAGGGTAGCCCAGTTCGACGTCGTCATACTCGACGAAGCGAGTCAATGCGACATGACCGGCCTTGTTGCACTCGGTTTGGCTAAACAAGCCGTCGTGGTCGGCGATGACAAACAGGTAAGCCCGGTCGCGGTTGGCGAAGACCTTCAGCAGATTCAAACGTTAATCGACGAATTCCTTCAGGGCGTATCCAACGCCCACCTCTACACAGGCAGGCAATCGCTTTACGATATGGCCACGTACGGCTTCGGCAAGACAATACGCCTCACCGAACACTTTCGATGCGTGCCCGACATCATCCAGTTCAGCAACCAACTCAGCTACGACGGAGAAATCAAGCCTCTTCGCGAATTCGCCACCGTGCCAACGCGCCCCTTTGTTGTCGCCCACCGTGTCGCAGACGGATATCGCGAGGGAAAGACGAATGAACGCGAAGCCCTTGAGGTGGCGTCGCTCATCGCCGCAGCAATCGAACAACCAGAATACGCCGACATGACGATTGGCGTGGTCAGCATGCTCGGCGAGGAACAGGCCGTACTCATCGATTCGATGTTGCAGAAACGATTACCAGCGTCAGAATACGCACGGCGTCTCCTTCTCTGCGGCATACCACCGCAATTCCAGGGTGATGAGCGAGATGTCATGTTTATGACACTCGTTGACGGCGGGCGAAATGGGCCTCTTCGCTCCAACGCCAACAACGATGACTCGCGAAAACGATTCAATGTCGCCTCAAGTCGAGCACGCAACCAATTGTGGGTAGTCCATTCGCTGAATCATGCAACCGACGTTCAGCCAGAAGACTTTCGTCGCCGCCTGATTCAACACGCACTCGACCCACAGGCGACCGAAAGACAGGTAGCCTCATCAATCGGACGTGCGGACTCAGAATTTGAACGCCAGGTCATCCGCCGACTAAGTGATGCTGGCTACCGCATTGTTCCTCAATGGCACGTCGGAGCGTTTCGTATTGATATCGTTGTGATTGGTCCAAACAATTCTCGTGCTGCCATCGAGTGTGACGGTGACCGCTTCCATCCTCCCGACAAACTCGACGAGGACCTTGCCCGACAACGAATCTTGGAACGTCTTGGGTGGAGATTCATTCGCGTACGCGGAACCTCATTCTTCAGGGAACCCGAACTAGCCATGCGGACCGTTTTTCGTCGGCTGACCGACCTCCAGGTAAACCCCATCGGGGCCACCCCGTCAGATACATCTCTTGCGGAAGGCTCTGATGAAGGGCTTCTGGGCCGCCTGAAAAGACGAGCGGATGAACTTCGCCGCACTTGGAGCATCGAAGAAGAAGGCACTGACGCGAACGGAGACGAGACGCATGTTGAAACTCCCCCGTATATGCCAAGCGAACCGACAAGGTCCAGCGTCCCTGACCGCCTCTCTCATCTTGTCAACCTCCGAGTCTCCCCAGCCAGCCTGACCGACAACGCCTACGGAATCCTCTCGTGCCTTCGCGAAGCATCCCGCCCATTGAGCAGAAGTGAAATAATCGAGCGTCTTGGAATCGACACAAATACTTGGAATTTTTCCATCCGCAAGTTGGTCCAGGAACGACTTGTTTTGAGACAGGGCGACAAACGGGGTGCTCGCTACTCGATACCGCAAGAGTAGTTCCCGTCCCCCTTCCATCCCCACGGCCCACGCCTTGCGTACACCCCCGACCACCGTACAATCCCCGCGTCTCTGTTGGGTTGCAGATACGATGAAATTGCCACGCGGCCTAGCTTCGCTGATTCTCCTCCTCAGCGGATGCGTTGCGTCCGCCCAGCCCACCTGGCCGACTGCCGGAACAACTCCCTCCACCAACCCGACCACACCGACTTACTTCGAAGCACACGGCCAACAATGTTCAGCCTGCAACGCTGCGGGCAAGGTCACATGCTCTACGTGCAAAGGCGACGACTGGACCAAGCAAACCTGCCCAACCTGCAAGGGACAAGACTGGACCAAGCAAACGTGCCAAACTTGCAACGGCATCGACTGGACGAAGCAAACCTGTCCAACCTGCAAAGGGGTTGATTGGACGAGGCTCGCCTGCACCACGTGCCAGGGAACGGGCAAACTTCGCGGCAACGATTATTGCTCTTGCTGGGGGTCTGGCAAACGCTCGGCGTGTTATTCTTGTTGGGGAACTGGCAAACGCTCCGCCTGTTATTCGTGCTGGGGTTCTGCGAAGCGGTCAGCGTGTTATTCTTGCTGGGGGTCGGGCAAACGCTCCGCATGCTACTCTTGTTGGGGTCGGGCAAGCGACAACGTCACGTGCTCATCCTGCAACGGGTCCGGCTACGTCGAACGACTTGTCAAAGCACCCACTCCGTCCACTCACCCCACCGCCGAAAACGGTTCGTACTACGGCGAAATAAGCGACCTCACCGCTCGCCCCAAGACCGTTTTCGTCAGCGGCTACTACCGAAAAGACGGCACCTACGTTCGCTCACACTACCGCTCGCCCCCCGGCGACGGACCGTCTGTACGCGGCCCCCCAATCCTTTATCCCGACACCCCCTTGGTCGCCGAAAACGGCTCCTACTACGGCCAACCAAGTCAAGCAACGGGGAATCCCAAAACCGTCCATGTCAAAGGCTATTACCGCAAGGACGGCACCTACGTTCGTGGCCACTATCGAAGCAGTCCGCGAAGATGACAAGGCCGTGGAAAACGCTCCTAATCTCGCTCGTTCTTGCACTCGCACCCTTTTCTACGGTAGGCTTCGCTCACTCTGGTGGCACGGACGCACGGGGCGGCCACTTCAACAGACGCACAGGCGAGTATCATTTTCACCACGGCATGGGACCACATCAACATCCAGGCGGAGTTTGCCCATACGACCGAACCCGCTCGAATTCATCTACACGAAAAAGCAACGCCCCGTGGTATCTCGGTATTGCCGCCCTCGCAGGCGTGGTCGCTTGGGCCAACCGAAAGAAGGTAGCCAAATGAACCGACTAACCGCCCTCGCCACCTTGCCCCTTCTTACGCTCCTTCTATTCATCGCACCCACCACGGCGACCGAGCCGACCACCAAGCCACGAATCGACGTGCTCTTTTCCCCAAATGGCGGATGCACCGACCGAATCGTCAAAGAAATTGGCGACGCCAAAAAAAACATCCGCGTTCAAGCCTATTCG
>JBBTRQ010000043.1:0-6139 GCA_038065075.1 Patescibacteria group bacterium | reverse complement strand
TCCCTCGACTCGCTCCTGCCTGCCGGCAGGCAGGTCGCTCGCTCGGGATGACACAGTGAAGTATGACTGTAACCGAACAACTCCAAACAATCGTCGGGTCTCGCATGCTTGAGAACGAGCCCATGAGCAAGCACACTAATTTTCGGATTGGTGGACCGGCAACGTGGTTCGTCGAGGTGAAGACCGTCCCGGAGCTCCAGAAGGTTTTGGCCATCGCTCGTGAGCATGAACTTAAGACGTTCGTCTTTGGTGGTGGTTCCAATATGCTTGTGAGCGACACGGGATTCGACGGCATCGCCATCAAGATGGCCATGAGAACCTACGATATCCAAGGGACACGCGTGCGTGCGGACGCCGGGGTTCTCTCATCAGGGCTGGCTCGTGCCACGGCCAACGCCGGGCTTAAAGGCCTCACGTGGGCGATCTCGCTTCCGGGGACGGTGGGTGGAGGTGTGCGAGGGAACGCCGGTTGCTTCGGTGGCGAAATGAAGGATCACTGTACTAGTGTACTAATACACAGATACGGAAAACTGGTTGAATTGACGAAAGAAGATTTGAAATTTGGCTATCGAGAATCCGCGGTCAAACACTCGAACGACATTATCTTGTCCGTCACGTTCGAACTCGAGGAAGGGGATACCAGAGAACTCAAGGCCGAGCTCGACGATAAACTCATGAAACGCAAAACTTCACAGCCGCTCGATGCGGGTTCAGCTGGATGTATGTTCAAGAACTACGAAGTGCATGACGACGAGGAACTGCAACGACTTTCGCAAAAACTCGATTTACCTTCAGAGATGATGTCAGCCCGTCGCGTGAGCGCGGGCTGGCTCATCGACAAGCTCGGACTGAAAGGGACTCAGATTGGCGGAGCAAAGATCAGCGAGGTGCATGGAAATTTTGTGCTCAATACCGGATCTGCCACCGCCGATGAGATTGTCCAGCTCATCGCCCTCATCAAGACTCGCGCCCGAACGGAATTCGGGATACAGTTAATGGAGGAGGTCCAATATATTGGTTTCTAATATTTGAAGATCAAGTCGCTATGCGCATCATCTCCATTAAGGGTACCAACATGCCTCTTACCGACGCCATCAAGTCTCGGGTCGAGGAACAAGTGAAGGCGCTCGAGAAGCTGACGAATTGGTTTGAGCCCGCGGCAGAATTGAGTGTGGAGGTCGGAAAATCGACCAAGCACCATGCCAAAGGACCGTTCTATGTCGCGGAGTTCCAGCTTCACGTTCCCGGTTCAGAACTTCGCGCCACAGCGCAGGAAGAGGACCTCTATCATGCAATCGTCGTGGCGCGCGATCAGATTCGTCGTCAGCTCAAAGATTACAAGACAAAACTGAAGGATAAACATGAGCGCGGAGGCCGACCGGACAAGAAATAAACACGGCCCTTATGTCAAAGATTTTGAAGGTTCTCTTTGGTGACCCAAACAAAAAGATGTTGGGCGAGCTCGGGCGCGATGTGCAAAAAATCAACGCCCTGGAAACAGGCGTGGTTGCACTCTCTGACGAACAGCTCAAGGGGAGGACACAGGAATTTAAGGATCGACTTGCCAAAGGTGAGACACTTGAGAACCTTGTCCACGAAGCGTTTGCCGTGGTGCGTGAAGCGGCTCGCCGCACACTGGGTCAGCGACATTTCGATGTTCAGCTCATCGGCGGATTGGTGCTCCATCGTGGACAGATCGCGGAGATGCGCACAGGAGAAGGAAAGACGCTTACCTCAACGCTCGCGTTGTACACCAATGCACTGCGCGGCCAAGGGTGTCACCTCGTGACCGTCAATGATTACCTCGCCAAGCGCGACGCGGTATGGATGGGACAGGTTTTTGATTTTCTCGGGTTGAGTGTTGGGTGTATCCAGCAAGACGAGGGACTGATGTATGACGCGTCGTACAAGCACGCGCAAGGAAGTCTTGCCGAGGGAGTCGCGGATGAGGAACGGGATGAGACCGGCAGCTTCCACGTTCGGGAGGATTACTTGCGACCGTGTTCGCGCAAGGACGCGTACGCGGCAGATATTACCTACGGCACCAACAACCAATTCGGTTTCGATTACCTTCGCGACAACATGTCGCCCAGCCTTGAGCAGTGCGTGATGCGTGAGCTTCATTATGCGATCGTCGACGAAATCGACTCCATCTTGATCGATGAGGCACGTACGCCGCTCATCATCTCGGCACCCGCGGAGAAGTCCAACGATCTTTACTATCGCTTCGCCCAGATCATCGGGACGCTCAGCGAGAAAGAAGATTTCAACATCGACGAGAAGATGCGCGCCAGCACGCTCACTGAGGCGGGTATCGAGAAAATTGAAAAGACTCTTGGAATCGAAAATCTTTATGCCATCGACCAGGGGATCTACCAGCGCTTTGCCGATACCGCTCTGCGAGCTCGTGCGAATTATCAGCGTGATGTCCATTACGTCGTGAAAGATGGGAGCGTGCTCATTGTCGATGAATTTACTGGACGGCTCATGCAGGGACGCCGATTCTCCGAAGGCATCCATCAAGCGATCGAGGCCAAGGAGGGCGTGGCGATCCAAAATGAGAGCCGCACCATGGCCACGATTACGTTTCAGAATTTGTTCCGCATGTACCACAAGCTCGCGGGCATGACGGGTACGGCCTCCACGGAGGCGGAGGAATTTGCCAAGATTTACAACCTTGAAGTTGTCGAGATCCCGACCAACCAACCGATCACGCGCGTCGACGCCCAGGACCGCATTTACAAAACAGAAGTCGGAAAGTTCATGGCGCTCGCTCACGACGTGAAAGCGTACCAACAGAAAGGTCAGCCGGTCTTGGTTGGCACGGTGAGCGTGGAGAAGAACGAGGTTCTCTCATCGTTGTTCACGAAGGCAGGGATCACCCACGAGGTCCTCAACGCCAAGAATCACGCTCGCGAAGGAGAGATCATCGCGCAGGCTGGACGCAAGGGCGCCGTGACGATCGCGACCAACATGGCCGGTCGTGGAGTCGACATTAAGCTTGGCGGAAATCCCGTCACGAAAGACGAAGAGGAGACCGTGAAAAAATTCGGCGGGCTTCACGTGATAGGCACCGAGCGCCATGACGCGCGTCGCATCGATAACCAATTGCGTGGACGCTCCGGCCGACAGGGTGATCCCGGGTACACGCAGTTCTATTTGTCGATGGAAGACAGCCTCATGCGCATCTTCGGATCCGATCGCGCCAAGGGCATGATGGATCGACTGGGAATTGCGGAGGATCAACCGATCGAAGCAAAAATGATTACGAGCTCGATCGAGAAGGCGCAAGTACGGGTCGAGGGTCATCACTTCGACGAGCGCAAACACTTGCTTGAGTACGACGACGTTTTGAACAAGCATCGCGAGATTATCTACGCGCGTCGTCGTGAGGTTCTCGAGGCATTTGCGAATGAGCCGGAGAAATTGCGTGATCGAGTCCTGGACATTATCGAAGGCGAGATTGAGCAGGTGGTGTTGTTCCATTCCTCCGAAGATACCCACCCTGCCCGAGGGGGAGCTAGGGGGGGGGAGGTCGCATCTGGTTGGGATGTGAAAGAGATTATCGAGTCGGTCGCCACGATCGTGGCACTCACGAATGAACAGAAAGCAGAGCTCGAATCGATCGGCGCAAGCGCGGCGAAGGATAAAGAGGAACTTGCGCAAGGGCGCACGGAGGTGATCGGCAAAGTGATGGAGATCATCCGCACACAGTATGACAAGCTCTATGACGTATTCGAGGAGAAAAAGAATGTCTACAGCATCGAGCGCGCCGTGATCCTGCGGGCGATGGATATACTCTGGATCGACCACTTGGCGGCGATGACCGCGCTACGCACAGGCATCGGCTTGCAAGGGTATGGTCAGCGCGATCCGCTCGTGGAGTACAAAAAAGAAGGCTACAACCTGTTCCAACACCTTCTGGCTTCGATCAACAACGAAATTACACACACATTCTTCAAGTACGCCAAGCACGCCGTGGACATGAAAGTCCAGGCCGAGCTCGGGCGGTCGGTGTTCCAGAAGGCGGGGTTGATTCTCCAGGGAGCACAAAAAACGAGTAATGGAAGCGGTGGCGATGGTGGCGGCGGTGGAGGTAGCCCCAGGCTTCAGCCTGGGTCCGGTCAGCAAAGGGTGGGTCGCAACGATCCCTGCACCTGCGGATCGGGATTGAAGTTTAAGAAGTGCCACGGGACATGATTACTATGAGAGACGGACAATCTCCAGAATCACTGGAGGCTCGGAGAATTGAGACTGAGTGGTCGGAGATGAAGCTTCAGGTCATGAAGCAGCTTCGGGTCGCTTTTGCTGACGTATTGCCACCAGAAGATCTGGAGCGGCGTCTGGAAACAATTTCTGATACCCAGTTCGTATCAGCACAGGATTTTGAACGTCTAACTGAACAGTATCCGAATGAAGCGGATGCAGACGGTGTCATGCGAATCGAAGTACACGGACAAAATGTTCGTCGTTATGCCGTTGTTAAACAAACGGCCTCGCGTGCAGATACGCTTCACACATTTGCGCACGAAGCAACGCATCTCATGGCTCCAGAGAGCAATCGAGTTGCTGATCCAATGCGTGAGGGCGAAGATGAACAGGTTTACAGTGTGTATCTTGGTCCTTTGCGCCACGAACGTTTTGTTTACAATGGCAAGGTGGATCCGATGTCCGTTTATTTTGATAAGCCTAAACAGCGTGCTCTGTTTTGGGAGGCGGTGACGGATTGGCATGCTGACGAAATGTTGGGTGATGTTCTGAGTGACGACGAGAAAAAGGAGGTTGAGACGGGAGGGTATCTTGAACGTCACTACATCTCTTACCTTATTGATCATGCTCCAGATCGAGAACAGATCATTCGCGAGATTCGTCAGGCTTATGCAACAGGAGAGGAGGGCACATTTATTTTTGCGCTACGAGAACTGACCAACCGTCGAGATGATAACTTTTACGAGGAACTTCTCGATGTCCTGAAATTGGATCCAACTGATTGGGAGACGCGGATTGATAAGTGGATGGAGACCGTTAACAAGTATTTTCCCGTTTAGATGACACACGCAGGACGTTTACGCCACGCTTGTCGATTGGTGCCGGCGAAACGGGAATCTTTACGTTCGATTGGGATGATTCGAGGTTCTGGGGCAATGTGCTCCTGAATACATTTGGTTTCTGCAGTCTTGAACAAATAAGGGAATGCAGGCACAATGAAATTATATGAGTGAGGTTAAAAAGCAGGTGCTACATTACACAGCCGTCTTTGAGGAAGATATGGAACTAGGTGGATTTACGGTAACCATTCCGCAACTTCCTGGTTGTATCTCTGAGGGAAAAACCTTCGAGGAAGCTGAGCGAAATATCCTCGAAGCGGCAGAATTGTACCTTGAAGATGTTCCTGCACAGCAACGTGGCCTTACAAAAAGGCGTGTCATTAGACGTCATCCGCGTCTTGGAACGGTCGGGTTTTTTGTTTGTCAGCCAGCGCGGAAGTCATCGTAAGTATCGTAAGGGATCGGTGACTCTGGTTGTTCCTTTTCACAACGATGATATGCGTCCGGGCACGCTTCATCACATCATTCAGCAAAGCGGACTGACGATTGAGGAGTTTATTCAGTTGCTCTAGGAGCGTTTCGTTTGGTACCTCGAAAGGAGAGCCAAGTGTACCGCTGGTCTTCGTTTGAACCTTGTGAGTTGTATACAAGACAAGGGAAGTAATTATCCATATGACCGATGAACTCCATCAGCTCACCCGCAAAGTCCTCGAGCGAGGCTACCTGCTCTCTCTGGGCATCGTCGACGCGCAAGGTCCATGGGTGGCGGATGTGATTTACATCTTTGACGATGACTTCAATCTCTACTGGATGTCCCAGCCCAAGCGCCGACACTCCCAGGCGATTGACTCGGGAAGTAACCGTGTCGCGGCGGCGATCGCTGTGACGCAGGGACCGGATCAACCCGATGAGGGTCTGCAGATTTCAGGAACGGCGGCGCGAGTCGAGAAACCATCGAGTGAGCTTCTCAAGAAGTGGATGAAGAAGAAGGGGAGGCTGTATATCCCAGGTATGGGCTTGTTTTTGGACGAACACGTATAATGGTCTGGGAAATCTAGACAGGTATAATGGGTCAACTACCCCCAACCTGT
>JBBTRQ010000042.1:0-14077 GCA_038065075.1 Patescibacteria group bacterium | reverse complement strand
ACAGGTTGGGGGTAGTTGACCCATTATACCTGTCTAGATTTCCCAGACCATTATAGCAGTGCTCTCCCAGGACCAACCTCAACGCAGCGTCCAGATCTACGAAGGAATCCCTACGGTCCAACAGATCGAACCTCTCCTTTCCCAGAGCAATTCTTGCCCCATTTTTATTGCGGGACCGCAAGGATTCGTTGACCACGTGAGCACCATGTGCCGCACGTTGGGTGTCAGTGAAGATCGAATGCGATTTGAAGCGATGTATCCCATGGGTTCGCTCGGGAAGGATCTCCACGAAATGTTTCGGAGTTTTGACCCAGAATTTTTCAATCCGGATGAGGGTTTGGAACAAATTCCAGAGCTTGATGAACTATTCTTCATGATCGTCCAACAAACGGCGAACCACGTCATCGTCATCGATCCTGAGGGGGTTATTCTCTATGTCAACCACGCCGCGGAAGAAACTACGGGATATTCCTCCAGAGAAATGTATGGCCAGACGCCCCGATTATGGGGAGGCCTGATGCCACTCGCTTTCTATAAGAAGCTATGGGGGGATAAAGAGAATGGGAAAAACATTGTATGCGAATTATTGAATCGTCGGAAAGATGGTCAGTTGTATGTGGCACTTGCCCGAATAACACCCATTATTCGACAAGGGAAAGTGATTGCGTATGTGGCCACGGAAGAAGATGTCACCGAGTTTCGACGATTGGATAAAGCCAAGACGGAGTTTATTTTTCTTGCCTCCCATCAACTGTTAACGCCGCTTTCTGCCATCGGGTGGTATGCCGAGATGCTGGTGGCCGGGGATGCCGGTAGATTCTCGCTGGAGCAGAGAAAGTATCTACAAGAAATCCTTGATGGTGATCGGAGGATGGTTTCGCTCATCAATGCTCTGCTGAATGTTTCTCGAATAGAGATGGGAACGTTCATTGTTGACCCTAAACCCACTGATCTGGAGGCACTCCTACATTCCGTGCTCGATGAGCTCAAATCTGGAATCATTACTAAACAATTAACCATCCAGCACACGTGCGTTCAGAGTGCTCCTTCCATTTCGGCGGACCCGAATCTTCTGAGGATGGTATTTCAGAATCTTCTTTCGAATGCAGTCAAATATACTCCCGTCCGTGGGCAGATTACTTGTGTGCTGGTTTTTGGAAAGGACGAAGTAGAGATCCGCGTTGGTGATACAGGTATAGGGATTCCCAAAGACCAACAGGGGAAGATTTTCGAAAAATTGTTTCGCGCGGACAACGCAAAAAAGAGCGACACAGAAGGGACGGGATTGGGACTCTATATCGTGAAGTCGATTATGGACGCGTTCGGTGGAAGGGTATGGTTTGAAAGCGAGGAAGGAAAGGGAACGACGTTTCATGTCTCCCTCTCCATTTCTGGGATGAAAAAAAGAGAAGGGACGCGAGCTCTTAAAGGTGGTACAAACTTATGAACCAAGCACAAAAGACCATTCTGATCGTCGAGGATGAAAAGACGCTCAGCCAGGCTCTGCAGATGAAATTGGGAAAGGAAGGTTTTCAGATTGAGCTAGCCAACAATGGTGAAGAAGCACTTTCTAAACTCACAAAAGGAACGATCGATTTTGTTGTGGCGGATCTTCTGATGCCGGTGATGGATGGGTTTACCTTTTTAGAAAAGATGCGCGAACAGAAGATCCAGATACCCGTTATGGTATTGAGCAACTTAGGTCAGCCGTCAGACCTGAACCGGCTCAAGGAACTGGGAGTCGATGATTTTTCCCCAAAGTCTACGGTGAGCCTTTCAGAGATTGTGATGCACATTAAGGGACGACTGGGTCTCTCATAAGTCATTGAGCATGTGACAAGGATTCTCTCCATATGAATTTGAACTCCGCTGAGTACCAAGATATTTTTGTCCGTTCCGGTGCGGTGACACAGGAACAGTTTGATGCATTGAAAGAGACGAAGGAGGCACAAGACTTCGGGCTTGATCGCGTCCTGGTTTCGCGAGGGATTTTGACTGAACGCGAAGTTGGGCAGCTCATGAGCTTTTGGTATGACGTGCCATTTGCTGAATTGTCCCGAACGCAGATTCGTCCGGAGACGGTAACTTCCGTTCCCGAGGCCTATGCCCGTGAACAGGGGATCCTCGTTCTATCAGAGACAGAGAATCAGGTGACCGTGGCTACAACCAATCCAAAAGATGCACATCTACAGTCACAGCTTGAGATGTCTTTTCGAAAGAAGGTGAAGTTTGTTTATGCCGTCCCACGCGAACTACAGCAACAGTATTATCTCTATCAAGCAGACCCGGAAGGCCAACTCAAAGCGATCATTGATCGGGAGCACCCGGGAAGCGGGGGAATGGATATGCGCGTGACAGATATGGTTGAGGCAATGATCACCATTGGCTATCAGCGCCGCGTGTCTGACATTCATCTGGATCCGGAGGAAGACTATCTGCTGTTGCGCTACCGCGAGGATGGGATTTTGCATGACGTGATGCGCTTCCCGGCTACGCTTCAGGACAATATCATCACGCGCATCAAAGTCCTGTCTCGGTTGGCAACGGACGAACACCGCAAGGCGCAAGATGGAAAAATTTCGTACAAGACCCCTTGGGGAAATGCCGTCGAGATTCGCGTCTCCATTGTGCCCACCACCCACCACGAGAAGGTGGTCATGCGTTTGCTCACAGATCAGACTCAGGCATTCTCTCTTCCTGAGCTTGGTTTCTCTCCCGCTGATTATAAAAAGGTGATTGAGGCGGCTCACAAGCCATGGGGGATGATTCTTGTCACCGGACCAACAGGCTCGGGAAAAACGACAACCCTCTATGCGGTCCTCCAACTTCTCAATGAACGTGAAGTGAATATCACCACGATCGAAGACCCGGTCGAAGTCGATTTGGACGGCGTTGCCCAGATTCAGGTGAATGAGAAAGCGGGGCTCACCTTTGCCAAGGGACTGCGCTCCATCGTCCGCCAGGACCCCGATATCATCATGGTGGGTGAAATTCGAGATCCAGAAACCGCCGGCATTGCCGTGAACGCGGCCATGACCGGGCATCTTGTGCTTTCGACGCTCCATACTAACGACGCCGCAACAGCCTTCCCGCGTTTGCAGGATATGGAGGTGGAGGAATTTTTAGTGTCCTCGACCGTGAACATCGTTGTTGCCCAGCGACTAGTTCGGAAGGTCTGTATGAATTGCATTCAGTCCACGGAGCTCACCGCTGAACACGAGAAATTATTAGAGCAAGTTCCTGAGGTAGATGAGCTTTTCCTCAAAGTCGCTGGAAAGAAAACAAAAAAGGAGATGCGACTCTTTGCTGGAAAGGGTTGCAAGGTCTGTCATAACACGGGCTACCACGGACGAATCGGGATCTTCGAGGTTCTTGAGGTCACACAGGAGGTTCGTGATGCAGTCACGTCCAAGAAGAACGCAGACGAGATTGGGAAAATCGCTCAAAGTCAGGGAATGACCACGATGATTGAGGACGGCCTCAAAAAGGTTCTCGTCGGTCAGACCACCATTGAAGAAGTCCTACGTGTAAGCCAACTCGAAGATTAGTATGTCAACCACCCCTTGGTACAAACGCGAGATCAGTCTCTTTCCCGTCTCGGCGGCTGATATTGCGTCGCTTATCAAGAATCTTGCCGTGATGCTGGAGGCTGGGATGGCGCCAGCAGAGGCATTTGAAGTTTTGACCGACCAGTCGCGGGGGACATTGAAGCGCGTGACCGTGTCGATCACGCAACGACTTTCTGGTGGGCAGTCCCTTTCCGATGCACTGGCTTCCCAGCCACGTGTCTTCTCCCCGCTCATCCAAAGCGCGGTTCAAGTGGGAGAGCGATCCGGAACCCTTTCCAAAAACCTTACGCGCGTTGCCCATCAGATGGAGCAGGAGCTGGCCATTCGACGTGATATCCAAGGGGCGCTCTTGTATCCCACGATCGTCGTCATCGCAACGTTCGTGTTGGGTCTCATGCTCGCAACGTTTGTGCTTCCAGAACTTGCCTCAGTCTTTGCCTCGCTCAACACAGAGCTTCCTTGGTCCACACGCACGCTCATCTGGGCGGCCGACCTGTTTGCCAACCACGGGCTCTGGCTCTCACCAACGATTCTTATCGGACTCATGGCACTCGGGATTCTGCTTCGCCAAAAACCACTTGCCGCTTTCACCCACAAAGTCCTGTTATCGCTTCCCGCTTTTGGCGAGCTCATCCACGACGTTGCACGTGCACGTTTCTGCCGAGGCATTGGTATCTTGCTGGAGTCCGGCGTGCCTTTGCAGGAAGCGCTCGAGATTCAGGCTCGCGCCACAAATAACTTCTATTACCACAGGGCGCTCATCTCGATGACTGAACATATTGCTTCGGGTGAAGGATTTGGCGAGGCCCTGGGACGGTTTCAGAAATTGTACCCGCTCATGATCGAGCGCATGGTCGCGGTGGGGGAACGCTCGGGGGGACTCAGCGATATTTTTTTCTTTCTCGCGAGATTCTACGACGGCCGTGTGAGTGTGCGTGCCAAGAACCTTTCGTCGATTGTTGAGCCACTGTTACTCCTCTTGATTGGGCTTGGGGTCGCGTTCGTCGCGCTCTCGATCTTCACGCCGATTTACTCCATCACAGGGAGCTTGGGGGTATGAGCGCACGCGGAGGATTCACGGTGATCGAGCTCTTGGTCGTCTTGGCGATCATGGGGGTTCTTCTCGTATCGTTTCCGTTCGCGGTTAGCTCGTTCCAGGAATCACGTACGATCGACGTTGCTGTGCAAGCCACCGCGCAAAGTCTGCGGCAAGCCCAGGCCTTCTCCCAGGCAGTCGCTTCTGACACGACTTGGGGCGTGTACGTGCAGACGGGTTCTGTGACGTTGTTCCAGGGTTCAAGCTACGCCACGCGGACGACCGCTTTTGATGAGACGCTCGAGTTCCCCGACTCCGTCGATGTCACTGGCGTGACCGAGGTCGTCTTTAGCAAGCTAACGGGAGAACCATCGTCGACCGGAGTTATGACATTCACTTCCCCGACCAAGACAGAGACGATCACTATCTATGAAACAGGTGCGCTTCAGTATGAATGAGAAAGGTATGTCCATCGTGGAAGTGCTCATCGTGATCGCCTTGTTGTCGATTGTGTCTCTTGGATTTGTGCGATGGATGGCGACCTCGCAGGAGGCGGCATTGTTTGCCGGAGAGCGGGCGCGGGCTGTGCTGTTGGCTGAAGAGGGACTTGAAGCGACTCGAAACATGCGCGATGGCGACTACAATAACGTAACATTGGGTGCCCATGGCCTGGCGGTGAGTGGGGGAGTATGGACGTTTGCAGGAACATCGGATACCGTCGACGGATTCACTCGCGTTGTTACCGCTTCCCCCGTCGATGCTTCCCGCAAACAGATTGAGTCAGAAGTCAGCTGGCAGGAGACCACGTATCATGCCGCGCAAGTCGCGCTCACGACGTATCTCACCAACTGGCAGGCGGCGAGCGGGAGGCTCATCCCGATCACACCGGACGCGACGTTGGATCTCACGGGACCGGCGGACGGAACAGAGGTCGCGATGTACACCAGTGGCCTCAATACGTATGTCATCTTGGGGCGTGTCTCCTCTGCCGAACCAGAACTCTATGTGATTGATGTAACCGATCCAGCGGTCCCTACGGTCGTAGGGAGCCTGGAGATCGGCGCGGACGTGAACGACATAGCTGTTGTCGGAACCAATGCCTATTTAGCAACAACGGATAACAGCGCGGAGTTGCGTGTCGTGAGTCTCGTGACCCCTTCCACCCCAACATCCATCGGGACCCTCAACCTTGCCGGGAACACGAATGCCCAGACAGTCGTCGCAGAAGGGACGAACCTCTATCTTGGTCGCGCTGCAGATAGTACTAGACCGGAGATTCATTCGATCAGCATTGCTGTTCCTGCCGCGCCAACTTCGCTTTCGACCATTGAGGTCGGGGATAGCGTTTGGAAGATGGCACTTGGAAACAATGACGATTATGTCCTTGCCGCTACAGGGAGTAACTCAGCAGAGTTCGTTGTGGTCGATGTGACAGTCCCTGCGCTTATCGTGCAGGTTGGGAGTTTGAATCTCAGCGGAAACGCCGATGGGACGGCTGTGGCGGCCTTCTCCACCTACGCCGTGCTGGGTAGAGATGATGGGTTCTTCTATACGGTTGACGTCACGACACCGTCTGCGCCTGCAACGCTTGGATCCATGGATGTCGGCGTGAAGATCAATGATCTGGCTATGGGCGTAGATGACGATTACGTCTTTGCGGGAAACGGATCCGTGGGGACGGAAGTGGCTGTCGTAGACATTACGACCCTCTCAACCCCCACTTCGTATTACGCCGTTGACCTTTTCGGGAATGAAGCGATGGGATTGATCTGGGATGAGGGATTGAATCGAGTCTTTGGAGCTGCTCGTGGCAACACAACGGAATTTTTTGTCTTGATTCCTTAATATGCACCGCGGATTCACCTTAGTCGAACTCCTTGTCTCGCTTGGGCTCGCGTCCATCCTCCTGCTTGTAATCCTCTCGATTTTTCTTTCCTCGATCCGCTCACAAACCACACAGAGGTCCGTCGCGGAGGTAGAACAACAAGGGGCGATGGTCATGGAGCTCATCACTCAGACACTGCGTAATGCGCAGGCGATTACGAGTCCGGCGGTAGGTGCGAGTGCAAGCTCGCTGACCGTCGATGTTGTTGACGCCACAGAGGACCCCACCGTCTTTGATCTTTCCAGCAACCAGATTCGGATCACTCGTGGAGTTGGATCCCCCATCACCCTCACATCAACTCTCCTCACCGCGAGCGCTATTACATTCACCAACGTCTCGACCACCGACTCGTCTGGCGCGGTGAAGATCGAGTTCACGCTCTCGCACGGAGATTATGACGAGACATTCTATGGCACAGCCTCCCTTCGACAATAACGAGCAGGGCGCCGTTCTCATCTTGAGCCTGCTTGTGTTTATGGTTGTGGGACTTGCGATTGTTGGAAGCCTGCTTGTTATCGGGGTCTCTCAAGTAGAGACAAGTTTCTCGCGCGAGCAATCAGGGCAGACCAAAGGTCTCGCAGACGCCTGTGTGGAGGAGGCGCTTCAGCAGATTCGCGACTCGACGTCATTTTCGGGCTCAGGCGGCCTTACCTTGGGAGAGGGGACATGCACCTACACGGTGACAAATCTTGGTGGTTCCAACCGGGAGATCGAGGCGACGGGGACTGTGGACACCGTGGTTCGCAAAGTGAATGTGACTATTGATACCATTAACCCATCCATCAATATCACCTCGTGGCAGGAGGTGGCTGACTTTTAAGCTATGTTGTTTTCTTCAGGCCTCGGAATCGACATTTCGGACTCCTCTATACGGCTTGCGCGAGTCTCGTATGTTGGATCTGTCTTGGAAACCAAGCAGATTGAATTGCCGGCTGGGTTAGTCGTCGACGACACAGTTGTCGATCCAGCAGGCGTAAAGAAGGTTCTCGACGATCAGTATTTTTCCACCCACAAGTCTTGGCACCGGCTTCCGGCCGTCCTCATTATCCCTGACTCCCGGGTGTTTGATGTCACCATGGGAGCGGAGAAATTCACCGATCTTGAATTACAGCGTCAGATTCCGATCCCCGTAAGAGAGGCGGTTGTTTCCAAGCTCATCGGATCGTCAGAAGTCCAGGCCGTCGACAAAACCGTCTTGGAGTCATTTCTCAAAACGGTTGAGTCGACATCGGTTCTCCTGCGCGGTGCAGAGCAACGAGCTACATCGGTAGGACGATTCATGGTAAACTTTAAGGACAAACATCAAGATACGCAGTTTCAGGCGGCGATTGGGGCGGCACAGCGCGCCGCACATCCTTGGCGATACAAACATTCAACTAACTTTCTCTCGTCCTATGCCTCACAAAAATAATAAGGGTTTTACGCTTGTTGAACTCCTTGTCGTCTTGGCAATTATTGCCATCCTCGTGGCGGTTATTTTTGTCGCCCTTGATCCCGCCGCCCGCTTTGCCCAAGCGCGAGACGCCGTGCGGCAAAACGATGTCGGTGAGATTCTCTCGGCGATTAAGCTGTATCAAGTCGATAACGGCGGCGATCACCTTGCGAGCATCGAAGCCCTGACGGCAGGGAGTGTCTACATGGCCGTGAATGGCGCGACAATGGCGGCTGGGTGTGATGATAATAATGCGCAGTGTGACACGGATGTCACCAATGATACCGCTTGCGTGAATATTGCTGGACTTGTCACGGATGGGTATCTCCCAGGCGCGCCAGTGAGTCCTACAGGGGAAGTCACTTGGGACGATGGGAACGCGTCTGGTGAGGAGGGAAGCGGCTACACATTATCAGTCGATGCAAATGGGATTGTGACCGTGCGGGCTTGCGAAAGTGAATTTGCCGACAATCCTGAAATAGAAATCGCTCGGTAAGTATGAATCGTTCCCCCGGATTCACCCTGATTGAACTCCTGATAGTCATCGCGATTATTGGTGTTTTGGTGGCGGTGATTTTTGTGGCCCTTGATCCAGCGACACGGCTTAAACAGGCTCGTGACGCGGTGCGCCAGAATGACGTTGGGGAAATCCTCTCAGCGATCAAACTCTACCAGGTAGACAATGAAGGGGTGTTTCCGGATTCGTTTGATACGATGCAGGATCTGGATGTCTACATGGCGGTGTATGGAAATGGGATGACGACTGGCTGTGATGATCAAAATGCCAGCTGTACATCGACCATCTCACAGGATAATCGATGTCTGAATATCCGCGATCTTGTCCAAGGAGGTTACCTTCCCGAGATGCCAGTGAGTCCAGCAGGGGAGGTCATCTGGGACATTGGTGACAACAATGGCGATAAAGGGTCGGGCTACACCATCTCTCGAGATGCTCAAGATGTGATCACCGTGCGCGCGTGCGAGGATGAGGCGACCGACATAGAGATCGAAGCATCAAGATAAACAAGAAACAAAAAAGCATCGGGCAAAGGCTCGGTGCTTTTTGGTGCCGAGGGCCAGGATTGAACTGGCGACACAAGGATTTTCAGTCCTCTGCTCTACCACTGAGCTACCTCGGCGTTTATATGTTGGCCAAAGGCCATGAGCGGTCGGATACTCTACCAGCCCCTCGACTCGCTTCGCTCGCTCGGGACATTCGACTACCGTTCTACAGAATACAACGGTAGTCGAATGGTGGGTGTGGGAGGACTCGAACCTCCGACCTCAACATTATCAGTGTTGCGCTCTAACCACCTGAGCTACACACCCATGACTGAATGCCTTCAAAAAAGCGATCTGCTCGGGCTTCGGTTCGCGACTCTCTCAACGTACGTTTCAGTACGTCTCGATCGTCGCTCACCTCCAGCCCTTCGCAGCTCATCTTTTTTGAAAGCATTCAGGCTTTCTACTCTCAAAATGACTGCAATAATATAACAAAACCACCTAGATCAGGCAAGGGCTTTTTGGAGCCGTGGAAAATGAAAATTCCACCTGCGTGGTGGGAAGTGTGGTGTGGTTTAGTCCTCGTCTTGGGAGTCGCCGTCGATGGAGACCGTTAACTTTTGGGCGCCTAATAGATGTGTTTCTGTGCTAGACTGAGCAGTCTTTTTTAGTTTTAACCGGTTAGTTTGGATATGATGGTCAAAAAAACAGAACACCGAAGTGTCCGTCTTGTGGATCTCTTGAGACCATTAAAAAGGGAGTTCGTCGTGGCGTGAACAGGTTTGCGTGTAAGGGATGTGGCAAACGGTTTGGCGTAGACCACCGAGTAAAACCAGAATCTCTGTGGGTGCGTCATCTGGATGGAGCCTCGTTTAGATCCTTGGGAAACCAAGAAGGGATGACGGGTGTTGGGGTGTTCAAACGAGTCCTGTGTGAGATGGATCTCCTACCAGACAACACGCGTCTCACTCTGGACACCTGTAACCGCTGGAGTGGGATCCTCAACGTCGACGGCAAGCATGTGGCAGTCAAAGGGTATGAACGAAAGATTCCATTCATCTACTGTCTCGACTTTTTGAAACATGACATCCCTGTTGGAGTATTAGCCCCTTCCGAGAATGGAGAGGCTTTTTTGAAATTGTTCCGTCTCTTGAAGACGGTGGGTTACCCACTCCAGGTGGTTATCTGTGATGACACATCTGCTTTAAAACCAGCTCTTTTCCACTACTTTCCCAAGGCCAAAGTCCAGCTGTGTCATACCCATTACCTGGAGAACATCCGCCAGACGGTCCAGTTCAGGACACAGGAGACCTACCGTCACTTCTTTCACTCCCTGGTCAAGCATGTGTTTGAGGAACCTAAAGACGAACAGCAACGTGACCTGGGACTCCAGCATGTCTGGGATACCCATGCTAAGGACAACCTTCTGCTTCAGACCATTCTTCTGGACGTGGAGAACCGACGAGGAGAGTTGTTTTGTTACCAGACCATCTCTCGGTGTCCCAAGACAAACAACATCATTGAGTCATTCAATTCCCATCTGCAAGGACGGCTCAAGACGATTAAAGGGTTCCAATCCTTCCACTCGGCCGACAGATGGCTCAATGCCTGGATGCTGAGACGTCGCACCAAACCGTTCACCGACTGCGAGGCTCCCTTTACACACCTCAACGGAAAAACCTCCCTTTCTCAGACAACCAAAAAAGGCACATCTGCGCCTTCCTTCTATCTCTAAACAGGTTTATTAGGCTCCCGAAAGTTAACGGACGCCCGTCGATGGGGCGGAATGCGCCTACGTTGCCGAACATCGCGTCGGTCATTTGGCTCGTGGAGCTCACCCGTCCGACTCGCTTGGCGCCGGGCGCTTCGGCAACCCTCTGGGGATCGCCCTTGCTGGGCTCGCCGTAGGTTCGCCGAAGATGCGCCAGCAGCACCTTGTGGTAAGGCCACTCCAGCGACCCGTCTTCGACCTCAAGTGCTCCGTCCTCGCCCCAACAGGCCAGGCTGTACCCCAGCTCGATTTGGTCGTTGATGAAGATCGTGACACGTCGGTCGTCTGGATTCGGGTTGAGCCACTCCAGGATGGCCACTCCTTTGCTGTTGGTGCTGACAAGCGGCTCGATCCACGGCCATCCTTCACGCTCCGCCAGACTCTTCGTCAGCTCGACGAGCTCTTCCGCCGCCATCTGGGGCGTGCCTCGCGGGACAACACGGAAACCCGCACGGGTCAGATCGTGAAAGATCGTCTCCTGCGTCAACGTTCCCCGGAGGTAGCCATCGAGCGCCGCCTTGAGAGCCCTTGTCAACTCTGGAGTCAAGTCGGTCGCGAACAGTCGCAACCACAGCCGTCGAAGGAACACGTCGTCCGGAGCAGCGGATCCTCTGACTTCCAGAGCTGAAGTCTCGATCATGCGATACAGCTCCGAGTCGATGGCGCCGTTGGTTTCCACGGACTGGAGGGCTTGGTTGAGCAACCCGAGCACTTCGCGTGAGGACATGGGCTCTCCTTCTGGGATTCCAATGAAGATTTAATCATGGACGAGCGGAAGTGTCCATGTACCGGGTACGCTTGACCAGATATATAATACCATTACAATGATAACGTATGAGTCAAACCAATCTTCAACTTCCCATCGATACACGGATGCGCGACAAGGCAAAAGTGGCCGCGACACGCCAAGGATTTTCTTCTCTACAGGAGATGATTCGTGTATTTCTTACGCAGATCGTGGACGAGCGTTTGAGTGTGAGCTTTATTGAACGACCCGTTGCTCTTACAAAGAAGGCGGAAGCACGTTATCAGAAGCTGCTCGCACAGAAGTCCGACGGGAAAGCCTTCTCGTCTGTGGATGAGCTTATAGCTGAATTGGGTACATGAAGATACGATTTCATCGACAATTCAAGAAATCGTACAAGAAACGAATCGCGTCGAATGCCAAACTTGTAGCGCGGTTCAAAGAGCGCCTTGCACTCTTTGTCGAAAATTCAGCCAGTCCAGAGTTGCGGGTACATAATCTTGTTGGAGAGAAGATTCACCTACAGGCCTTTTCCATTACCGGAGATATCCGAGTTGTTTATCATCAAGAAGCAGAGGACGTGGTGCTGTTTTTGGATGTTGGTATTCATAATCAGGTCTACTAAAAATCCCCACGCGTGTCGTGGGGATTCGTGCTACTTGGTTGCGCCGCGCAGACTCGCAACCCAGTCGCGGTGCGAGCGCTCACGTAGCAGTACTTCGACCTCGAAAGTCCAGCCGTAGTAGGCGCTGATGGAGACGAAGCGTTGCGGATCGCGCGGTTCGGTCAGGTTGTGCCGGCGTCCGCGCGGATCGATCGCCACGACGTGGAGCCGGTGGTTCTTGTCGGTCTGTACCAGGCGCTCGCCCGGGAGTAGGAAGTGCGTGGTGACATTGTAGGGCAGGCTGAATCGATCCAGTGTGACCTCATCGGAGGGCTCGAAGATGACGGTCCGCGCCAGCCGTCGCAGCGATATGGCGACGGTGGTCGACCGTTCGTTGTCGCCGACCGAGATGATGGCGGGTTCCGGCACCTGGTAGGCCTGCGCGCCCACGAGCAGGACGGTTGGCAACATGATCGCGAGCCGATCGGCACCATCGCGCGGGATGCCGATGGAACGGCTACCGTCCTTGCCGGGCTGCCAGGGGATGACCGTGGAGGCGGGCGTCCATGAGAGCCGGCCGCGCAGACGCAGGGCGATGATGCGCTCGCACGTGCCCTCTTCGAGCTCGCGGTGTTCGCCCGTCTGTCGGAAGCCGTGGGGCATCCAGTCAGCAAGCGAGCGCGGACTCGCATCCGTGCAGGACTCGACAAACTCGTCGCGCAGCGCCGTGGGTCCTCCCGGCGCGTCCATGTCCACAAGCATCAGCTCGACCCAAACCAACCCGTCGTCCTGCCAGGCGTGCTGGGCCAGGGCGAAGGTGGGCGTGATCGTGAAGATCAGAGCGATGAACAAAAGAGCGAAGCGTTCCATGGAAGGTTCCTTTCACGTGGGAACGAAAAACCCCAACCAACGAGACTATCTCGAAAGAGGGGGGGGGTACACTCAATACATCACGAAACGGCGATGTCGTCAATTCCGACACTGTGCATAACAATGAAAAACACCCACGCCTTTCGACGTGAGTGTTTTGTGCTCACTGAATCTTCCCAATCTTCTCTTCTATATGATTGCAATGTTTATCCCGGGTGCTTTTTTCAAAGCGATCGATCAATAGAAACTGATCTCGACCTAGGATCTGTCACCCTGTACTCAGCTGTGCTGAGTTTCGGGCGATGATTTCCTTAAAAAGGAGGTGATCCACCCACAGCTTCCGCTACGGGTGCCTTGTTACGACTTCGTCCCTGTTATCGATCCCACCTTCCGTCGCCCTACGGCGACGTTCGGGTGTTACCGACTCCCTTGACGTGACGGGCGGTGAGTACAAGACCCGAGAACGTATTCACGGCCACGTGGCTGATTGGCCGTTACTAGCGATTCCAACTTCATGAAGGCGAGTTGCAGCCTTCAATCCGAACTGAGATAGGCTTTGATGGGATTCGCTCCGGATTACTCCTTGGCTGCCCATTGTACCTACCATTGTAGCGCGCGTGTCGCCCTGGACGTAAGGGCCATGCTGATTTGACGTCATCCTCGCCTTCCTCCCGGTTGCCCGGGCAGTCTCCTGCGAAAGGATAACGCAGGACGAGGGTTGCGCTCGTTACCCCACTTAAGGGAACAGCTCACGCCACGAGCTGACGACAACCATGCAGCACCTAGATAGCACCTTCGAAAGCGGCCATCCTTTCGGACGGCTTGCAGCTATCTTTCAAGCCCAGGTAAGGTTCCTCGCTTAGCATCGAATTAAACCGCACGCTCCACCGCTTGTGCGGGTCCCCGTCTATTCCTTTAGGTTTTAAGCTTGCGCTCGTACTTCCCAGGCGGAGTGCTTAATGTGTTAACTAGTTTCGTCGACTCTGGGAGGGTCGATACTCCCAAAATCTAGCACTCATCGTTTACGGCGTGGACTACTCGGGTATCTAATCCGATTCGCTACCCACGCTTTCGTCCCTCAGTGTCAGGTGTGTTCCAGCAGATTGCTTTCGCCTTTGGTGTTCTTGCTGATATTAACGCATTTTACCGCTACACCAGCAATT
>JBBTRQ010000041.1:0-25330 GCA_038065075.1 Patescibacteria group bacterium | reverse complement strand
GTTCCTCCAACAGGGATCGTGCCCAGATCGATATCGGCGGTATAGGTCGTATCGGTCTTATAGGACCTATCTATTTCCGGGATGGAAAGCTCTTGGAGAAGAAAATGGTCGGGGTAGGTGAGGGCGAGTTTGGCGTTGCGTAGATCCTCGTCGGTGCCGTTGGTGTAACGGATCACGAGTGTCGACGGCGCACCCGTAACAATCTCACGAGGGGCGACGGTTGCTTCAAATGAGATCTTGTCTTCGAAAGAGGTCGGTTGGATCAATCCAAAGAAAAGAGCCGCCGCTCCCAGACCAACAAGCGTTCCAATAAGAAGCAGATCAAACGAGAAAAGAAGACGCGCGAATTTCATCCCTCGGTAGCGTTTGTCGAACCATTTGATAAACGGAAGCAGAAGCATCTTCCCCGGATGAACAGAAAGACAAACAGTGCGGCCGAGCACCGAATTCGGTTTTCCGACGCTGTCGCACGCGATGCCTTTTTTGAATTCCTCTTTGAGTGCCATAGATCTATCGTATCGCTAATACACGCTCAGAGTAAACACGTCCGCGGTGAGACCGATGATCTCGGCGATGCCATCGCCATCGATATCAGAGGCAACGACCTCAAGCCCATCACGATCCGTTGAATCAAAGACGTTGAATTCACTCTGGAGATTTCCGTCACGATCGTAGATGCGCGCCAGAGGTGATCCTCCAAGACCCGGACCCGTCACGATATCGTCGATTCCGTCGCCATCCACATCGCCTACGGAGATGTTTACGCCACCACGAAACGCCGGGTCATAGGCGAAAAATCCTGGATTGATGAGCGTGCCATCCTTTTTGAATACACGCACATGGGGGCCTCCACCCCAGCCGGCGCCCGCGATGATTTCTTTGATGTTGTCTCCATTGAGGTCGCCAATGGAAACGTTCACGCCTCCGCGGAACGAGTCCGCATAGGCAAAGAAGCCCGGGTTGATGAGCACGCCGTCACCGTTGAAGACGCGGATGTGCGGGCCTCCGCCATTCTCTGTTCCGGTGACGATTTCAACGCTTCCGTCGTCTTCGATGTCGCCCACAGAGATATTGATGCCGCGATCGTAGGTCGCTGTGTAGGGAGCGAATTGAGCGTGTAGAGACCCATCGTCGTCGTAGATGTAGACGAAGGTGTCGTTTGCGGCAACGGTTTCAAGTTTTCCATCGTTGTCAGTGTCAAAGTGGATGACCTGCAGACCTCCACGGATCGCGTTGTCATAGGCGAAAAACCCTGTACGTTTTGTGTTTCCATCAGCATCGTAGATTCGAGCAAAGGCACCATTCACGAAGGTTGCGCCGATGATTTCCTCGATCGGTCGAAGCAAAATGATCCCATCTTGCGAAGGAATGGTCACCTCGTAGACGATGCTTCCATCGTTGACGTTTGGATCCTGCGTGCCATGAAGTTTTTCAAATTCGCCGTCGAGCCGGATCGTCTTTGCCCCGGTCGTCGCGTTTACGATCACCTGTCCCTCCTCGAATTCTCGCAACCAGACGCCTTGATCGATCGATGTCTGCTGTGGGTTGTAGACGTTTTGCAATTCGCTTTTTGGCGCACCAAGGTAGACATCGAATTCATCATATGACCAGAGCGTCGCGTGGTTGTTCGTTCCTTCATCGTAGGAAAAGTAGCCATCGCCCAGAAGGGTTGTCGTGAGGCCGTAGCGAACCGCTCGGTAATCACTCCGGCTTCCTGCTCCGCCCGTGTTGTCCGTGTTGACGTTGATCATGTTGATGGGCGTGTAGGCAACGCCACTCTCAACATCTTGATATTCACCCACCATGTTTTCCCATTCTGCCAATGTGTTGTGGGAGGAGGGGAATGTCTCGAACATGCGACCGTTCACAGAGGGAAAGAAATCAGGATTCGAACTTCCGTTGGTCATGATGATGTAGTCCTCCCCGATGAGTTGTCGAGTGGCGCGGAAAAGTTCCTCGTAGTTTTGTGCCCACAGGGCGTCGGCGGTAGAAGCAGAGTCCGTCTTACCGTCACGGTTTACATCGACATCACCCACCCAACTAATCGAATCCTGCACTTCGTCGAAATACACACCATCCCAGTAGCCGCTCGCGAGCACGACATTCTTCACGTGGCTCGCCAGATAAGGAACCCAATCGGTGTTGAGGTTGAGCGCGCGGGTGTTGGGCCAGACGGAAACTTGGTCGCCGTCGCCATCTTCGAGCCACCAATCTGACTCGATGTCTTCGTACATATCCTCATGAAGGGAGTCGACCCAGTACGCGTCATTCCAGCTAACGGTGGCAACGTAGGGGAGAATGATGATGTCGGGGTTGAGCGCGCGGATCGTTTTGAAAAAAGATTTGTTCCAGACCTGGACTTCTACTGGGACGACGACAAGGTCAAACTTCGAGAGCTCTTGTGTATGCGCGTCCAGAACGGGACCGCCTTCCAGGTAGATGCTCGCGGTGCGGACATAGGTGTCGGTTTGTGCGCCAACTCGAATCGGATCGCTCGCGAGAATGAGCGTCAGAATCAGCATGAGATGGGGGAGGCGATTTTTCATAGCCGCTTTAGCGGCGTCATGATTTTGTTGCGAGCAAGAGGAAGGTGAGGATCCACATATCCGGATCGTCTCGGAATGCTTGTGCGAGTCCTGGTCGAATCTCATCTACCTGACGCGACGAGAGCGTTTGCAGAGGAAGGATCTGTACATTGTACCAGCCATGACCCTCGAAGAGCTGTTTGTAGGTTTGTGGGCGAACGCGGTTGGGAATTCCAGAGAATCGCGCGAGGCGGTAGAGAAGGTTCGAGTAGCGATAGATGTTCAGCGGATCACGACCACGCAGAAGTCCGGTGTGCGTCATGAGATCGATCTCCGCAATCAAAACACCGCCGCTCGCGACGACGGTGCTCAGCTGTTTGATGGTTTTTTCTACATCGGAAAAGTGTTCGAACGCAGCCTGGCTGACCGTCACGTCGACACGGCTCGCCTTCAACTTTGTAAGATCAAAGGCTGGATCAACGACATACTGTATGCGGTCGTCGTGGCCGGAAAGTGTTTTCTCGAGCTCAGCTTTGATTTCGTTCGCATGAGAAAGTGACTTCAGAAGCTCGTTATAAAAATGTCGTGGGGTCTGGTCAACAAGGCGGTTGGCATCCACGGTGGTGTAGCGCGTTGCGCCGGCATCCAGAAGAAAGAGCGCGGGTCCCAGATCCGCGCCGGGACCTAGCTCCAAAACAGCTTTCCCGTCGATACCTGTCCCTGTATAATCATGCAGTGCCTTTCGCCAACCGTCGACAACCTTTCGATCGTAATTGATCGCTCGCGTTGTGTCTGTCGGAGCAAACGGCCGAGGCTCGCGATAGCCCCTCACGCCATATCGAATCTTATTAAGAAAAAGGATGGCGAGACCCATCACGTAAAAAAGTATTCGTCGCATACTAAGCTTCTTCCTCGTTCACCGACTGTGGGTTAGGGGAGTAGAGCTTGCCGCTGATTTTCCACTTGTCGACGTATTGGCCGATGCCGTGGTTGTCCCGCTTGTTCTTCACGGTTGTGGTGCGTTGGCTCCAACGCAAAAGGGACTCGAAATTGATTTTGTATCGTCCTTGAACCACGACATAGATGACTTCGCTGGCCTGGATGGCGCGGCGAATGGTCCGATGGGAGATGCCAAACATCTTGGCCGCTTCAGAAACGGAAAGGCGGATAATAGACTTCATAGGCCTTGTTGATAACCTTATTTGTCGAAGCCAGTGTAGCCAAAAAGTCTCGATCAGTCAAATATACCTTGATTTTTCTAGGAAAAATTGGTAGATTCCTTCCTAATCGTCACATTATTTAACTATTGCCTGCGTCCAGTGTGCCAAACGAAAACAGGGAAAAATTCCTTTTGGTGCGGATCCGCGTGTTTAAGGACGAAGGCGCGTTCGAATCGCTTTTGAGCGAGTACGCGGCCCCTCTCCAGCGGTTCCTTTACTCAAAGCTCCCATCGGCCGCCGACGTTGAAGATGCTTACTCGGCTCTTCTGCTGAGGCTCTGGGAGTACGCCACCTCCACGCCCGTTGATCATTTCTCTGGACTCGCTCACACGATTGCCCGAGGGATCATCGCTGAGTTCTATAGAACTCGAGAGAAGATTCCACATGTCGCAATTTCGGAAGAGTATGAGGATCATGGTGTGCAGGTCGAGTCGCATGAAACAGTTGAAGGGCTTGAAGCGCGCATTGATGTCACCTGGGTGAAGGACGCGCTCAAGAAACTGACAAATGAAGACGATCGCGAAGTCATCATCCTGCGGTTCCTCGAGGGCTATGCCGTCAAAGACATCGCCAAATACATCGGGAAGACTCCCAACGCCACGTCCGTCCTTCTGAACCGAGCTCTCAAGAAACTTCGATCCATTCTGAATTCAAAGCCCCTTTAGGGGCGTCGCAACGATTGCTATGGACCAGGTCGACAAAAAACTCATCGAGACTCTCAAGTCGCTCCGAAACGATCCTGATTTCGGAGCGTCTTTAGATTTCGAAGGGATCCACCAGCGCGCCATGCTTCGCAACGGGTTTGATCTTGATTGTGCCAAGACGCATTACACCTTGCGTGATTACGTCGAAACCTATCTCTGGCAGTTTACTCACACCATGCTCAAGCCTGCCGCGGCCGCCCTTGCGGTATTTGTGTTCGCGGTGGCTGGGTCTATTTCCGTGGTAGGGGCTTCGTTCCAGGCTCTTCCTGGGGACACGCTCTATTCGGTGAAACTCGGAATTGAGAAGGCGCAACTTGCCCTGGCGGTTGATGACGATTCCCGCGCGCAATTGCGCGTCGAGTTTGCCAGTCGTCGTTTGGACGAGATGGTCGCGCTTTCCGCGATGACCTCGCCCACGACGGGAAGCGTGCAGCTGGCGGCGAATCGGTTCAAGGATGAAATGACGAGCATTCAGAACGAACTCTTTACAGGGGCTTCCCTGCCCGCCATAGCTTCAGCGACGGCGGGAGCCCCGTCTGACTCACAGACAGAATTCGCCAAGAGCGTGGGTCGCAAGGTAGAAGCCTATTCTTCAACGGTTGCCTCCACGGGGACTGACCTTCCAGAAGAGGTCTTAGGAGAAGTTGAGGAAATTTTAGAAGAGACCAAGGAACAGGTCGTCGAGGTGATCATCACCGCGCATGAAGCTGAGCAGGATGAAGAAAATGCGCACGAGCTTGATGTCGCACTCGATACCCAGATCCAAAGCGTCGTTGCTCAGTATGGCGATTCCGCCTCTGAAGCAATTGAGACAGCTGAGGCACTACGTGCTGAGGGACTCTATCGTCGTGCATTCCAAGTTCTGAAGGATTTCGTCTTCGAAGCAGAGCTTGAACAAAAATAATTTCTGGTAGTCCCAGGCTTCAGCCTGGGCCGACGAGCCTGTCGGTTCAGGAACCCGGGCTAAAGCCCGGGGCTACCAAAGGGTAACGCTCCCTAACTTCATTAATTCACGAGCGGCTGAAAAGGTCGAGACCCTGAGCTTGTCGAAGGGTCGCTGACTCGTAATTAACCCAAGCCCCTAACCAGGGCTAAAAAGGTTCACCCCGCCATCGCGGGGTAAAAGTTCCCACATTCAAACTTATGTCTAACTCTCTCCGATTGAAAAAGGCGTTTACGTTCGTGGTCGCCGCCGCAACGATTGTTGCCACGGCTGGTCTCACGGCGTTCGTCCCTTCACAGGCTTCCGCCGCTGAATACGGCGACCTGATCATGGGTGAGACCCTCTCAACCGTTTACTACTACGGTTCTGACGGTCAGCGCTACTCCTTCCCAAACGAGAAGACCTACTTCTCTTGGTTTGAGGACTTTGACGGTGTCGTCGAGATTTCCGATGAGGACCTCGCAGACATCACCCTTGCTGGAAACATTGTCTACCGCCCAGGTTCACGATGGGTAAAAATTACCAGCGATGAAAAGACCTATGCTGTTGCCGCCGACGGCTCCATCCACTGGATCGAGTCTGAGGAAGCCGCAGAAGGCCTTGCAGGATCCGACTGGAACGAATACATCGATGATGTTCCAGACGTATTCTTTGTTGACTATACCGTTGGCGACTCTCTGACCTCCGCTGAGGAGGGTTACGATGGCATGCTCTGGACCGATGGTGACGACACCTATCTCGTTTGGGATGGTGAAGTCCGCTTGGTCTCTGACATGGATGCCAACATGTTCCAGGACGGTTTCGTCTTGGACGGCGACGGCTTTGACATGGACAGCTTAACCGAAGGTGACGAGATCGATTCCGAACTTGCCTACCTCACGGACGCTGGCCAGATGGTTGAGACCGATGCGTATGCAGAGACTCAAGAAGTTGAGGTTTCTCTCTCTGACGACTCCCCATCATCCAGCACGCTCGTGGCCGCCCAGGGTATCGCCCACCTCGCTTCATACGACTTCGAGAACAACTCATCTTCGGATGTGGTCGTGACCAAGGTCGTTGTGAGCCGCGAGGGAGTCTCCGCTGACACCACCCTCTCAAACTCTTATCTGTTTGACGGATGGGTTCGTCTCTCTGACTCTGCCACCGTTTCAAGCGGTTCGATTTCTTGGAACGACTCTTCTGGTCTCTTCACGATTCCAGCAGGCGAGACGGCAACCGTCGCTATTCGCTCTGACATCCTTACCGCAACATCCGGCCAAACCGTCGGTGTGTCCCTTGACCCGGACGATGTTGAGTACAGCGGCGCATTCGAATCAACCGGATCAGCCCTTGACTCGGATGTCCACACGATTGCTACGGTTTCCAACTTTGGAACCGTCAGCTTCGCAACTTCTACAACGCCATCCGCTAACACGTCTCTTGACCCACAAGATGACTTCTCCATTTGGAACAACACGGTGACCATCGGAAACAACGAGGCGTACCTCTACGCCCTGCGATTCCGCAACATCGGTTCCATTAACGAAGAGGATCTTGGAAACTGGAGACTCTACGTTGCCGGTATCAACTACGGTGATGCCGTTGAAGAGGAAGACGATAACGGATACGTTGCGTTTGACCTCTCGGCCGACCCGGTGAAAATGAACACAGGAAACCATATTGTGAAGGTACTCGTCGACATCTGGGGCGGTTCAACCCGCACCGTGACGGTGGGTCTGCGCAATACAGCTGACGCGATCTTTGTTGAAGAAGATTACGACCAGCCAATCCTCGTTCAGGCAAACAGCACAACATTCTCAGCTCGAGATGCCGGTGCCCAGACGATCGCCACGGGTAACCTCACCTTCACCAAGAAGAGCGATTCACCTTCGGGTGATGTTGTGAACACGGCTTCAAACGTCAGCCTCGCCACATTTGAGGTGAAGGCAACCGGTGAAGCTATGAAGGTTGAGTCTCTCAACTTCAACGTGGAAACAACTGTTGCCGCTGGAAACACGGCTGTTCGACTTCGAAACGGAGCGATCTACGTAGATGGTACTCAAGTCGGTAGCACCAGCGTGATCTGTGGTAATGACACGGTAACCGCGAGCGCTTGTACAAGCGTCGGCGGAACTACAGCGTCTTACTCCACCTACACGTTCGGTTCTTCCTTCATCGTCTACGCGGGATCCCCTGTTACCATGGATGTCCATGCGGACGTCTTTGATAGCGATGGAACCAACCAGTACGCGGCCAGTGACACCATCCGTTTGGATATCGACGCAACAGCGTTGTCAAGCAACGTTTTGCGTATGGTCTCCGGCGGATACACCAGTCTCCCTGGCTCGGACGTATCGGGTAACTCCCTTACGGTCCGCGCAGGTACGCTCACAACCGCGCAGAACACCAGCTACGCCGCTCAATCTGCCGTGGCTCCAAAGACCGAGTACAAGATCGGTTCTTGGACCGTGACAGCAAACACGACAGAAGATGTGAACCTCACACAGATTGATATCGACTTTGGTGCGCTCGCATCCGACGCTTCCGCAGCGGCTGACTACTCCAACGTCTTCTTGACCTACGGTCCGGATGGCGACGAGGTTGAGACCAGCGCCAAGTCGTCTGTCTCATTGACCACGGGGGCAAACTCCTGGTCCGTGAGCTACAACCTCGAGGCCGGTGAGACCATCTACGTCAATGCCTACGCGACTGTTGCCACCTCCGTGTCTGATGACACAGATGCGGACGACATCATCACGTCAAGCTTGACCGTTGATGGAACAACTGTCAGCTCTGGAGCGACCGTAACAGGAACGATCCAAGCGGGTCAGGCCATCACGTGGTACACCTCTGGTACATTCTCGACCGCGTTGGGTGGTGACACCCCAGTGGCCAAGTCCGTTGCCGGTGGCCAGACCATTGAGGCCGCCAAGTACAAGCTGACCGCCGTTCGCGACACCTTCACGGTTGATCAGATCGCCGTGTCTGTTCTCACAGTCGCAGCAGCCGGTGTGATCAGTAAAGTCGAGCTCTACGATGGTTCCACATTGCTTGGATCCGCGGTGTTCAACCAAACAAATGGTGACGGCCTGGCGCTTGCTGGCGCGCTCGTGACCGGTTTGGACATCGAAATCGCTGCTGGTTCTTCCAAGACCATCACCGCGAAGCTTGTTCTCAACGACATCGGCTCAGGTGCCGCGTCTTCACAGAACAACCTCGCCCTCTCGCTTGACTCGGCTCGTAACTCGAACTCCAGCGGAACCGTGGCAACCGATGCCACCGACCGCGATGGAAACGAGATCCGCGCCTACAATTCGATCCCGACATTCAGCGGTGTGGATCTTACAAACTCCACCGTTGTGAACGGCCAGCCAATGGATCTGTACAAGTTCACCGTTTCTGCCAACAGCAACGGGACGGTCGCTCTGAAACAGCTCGGATTCCCTGTCTCCTGGACAGACTCTGATGTTGATTCCGTAGAAATGGAGAGCTGGAAGCTCTACAAGAACGGTGCAGATGTGACGTCACTTGTCTTGATCCAAGATCAGGTTGGTGCCACCATCGAGAGCACTCTTGGTGCTACCCAGGACGACTCAGATCGCAACGCCGATGGCGATTACTCGGACACAAACGAGGCTGCCACCAGCACGATCTATGTCACTTGGTCGTCTGAGGAAGTTGTTTCAGCCGGTGAAACGGTAACGTATGTTCTACGTGCCACCCCACGGGCCTTCGACTCCGACGGAGACACAGGAGATGAAGATTTCTTCTCCATCTACCTTGGTCAAGATACGACTAACAATGAGGACGACAACTCCGCTTCGCTGTTAGGAACAGAGATTTGTCTCAATGACGGAACAGCCACAACCACGGTTGTGAAGTTGAATGAGGCAACAGCTGGTGCGTGTGAAGCAGCAGAAGCAGACGCAATCAACTACAATGTGATTTGGTCTGACTCCACGTCCGCGTCTCACGCCACGGCAACGAATGCAAGTTCGTCAACCGACTGGGCCTTCGGTTACTTGCTCCTCAACCTCGACCTCTCCGGTGAGACTTGGTCCAAGTAACATTCCGTGTCATCCCGACCGACCCAGCTTTGCTGGGGAGTGGAGGGATCTCTCATAGGAAGCCAACAACCCGCCCCGAGTTTATCTCAAGGGCGGGTTTTGGTTTGGCATGAAAATGTGATATCGTCGACTTGTATGGACAACCAAGTTACAACAAACGACATCATGGAGTTCCTTCAGGATCATATGGTCATGAAGGAGGAGTTGGACACTCGTCTAAACAAGTTAAGGTTGGATATCCTGGATGGGGTTGATGAGAAACTGGGCACCATGAAGGGTGATCTTGTTGTCATGATGCGAAATGAGGATCAGAAGGTCATGCTGTTGGTTGAAAAACTTAAACAAAAGAATATTTTTGATGATCGTGATGTGGAGGAATTTCGGGCTCTGCTACCTTTCCCACAAGTTGTTCGTCATTCGTAATATGCGTAGTCCATTAGTCCTTTTAGTCCTTCTGGTCCTTCTCCTCCCTCTCACCCTACCCGTGCACGCCTCCTCCACCTGGACCGTCCAAGACGACGGCGCCATGCAGAGTATTCGTGGGATTACCGGGAACGGTGATGTCCTCGTGGCGGTAGGGAATACCGGCAACCGGATGCGCTCGCTTGACGACGGAGCTACGTGGTCACTGCCTTCTAGCGCCGGAAGTGTCTGGTGGCATGACGTGGATGTCGCAGAAAACGGAGATTTTTTGTCGGTCGGGGAATCGGGGGCGTACGCCTACTCGGAAGATGATGGAGCAACCTGGGCGTCGGCCTCGTTGGGAGTATCGAATACCTTTTATGATATCGATCGTGCGTCCTCGTCGACCGGGTACGTCGTTGGGGTGAGTGGAACCGCTATCTACTACGCAAACGGGAGTTGGTTCAGCGGAACACCTAACGTGACCGAGACGCTCTACGCCGTGCAAGACAATGGCGACGGGACGGCATGGATCGTAGGTGGCGCTGGACGGTTATTGAAGGCGTTGAATAATGGCATCTCCTGGACGAACTACGGTCGTATTGGGTCCGACAATTTGTGGGGGGTTTATTTTGTCAGCTCATCGACCGGGTGGATCGTCGGTGAAAATGGAACGTTCAAGAAAACGACGGACGGCGGTGTCAGCTGGTCGGACGTGAGCGTTTCAGGATTGTCGACGCAACATTTGTATGACATTCAAGCCGTTGGCGATCGGATCGCTGTGGCAGGCGACAAGATCGTTCTTCTGTCTGAAGATGGAGGGGCGACATGGACCTCGGAGAGTTTTGTGGAGGAGAACATCACGTTCTACGCGACGTACGTTCAGGACGCATCACATGTTTGGGTCGCCGGATCCGATTACGACGTGTTCTCATCCGTCTATCATTATGAGGTAGTCGAGGATGTCGTCGAGGAGCCAGTCGTGGAGGAAGAAGAGGAGGTAGCCCCAGGCTTTAGCCTGGGTGAAGCCCAACCTGGGAATCTCGTGAAACTTACCTGTGAGGAATACAGCGACGTGAACGATCCCTGTCGCGCGGTCTACTACTACGCCACCGACGGCAAGCGTCACGCCTTCCCCAACGAGAAAGTTTTCTTTACGTGGTTTGTCGACTTCGATGATGTCGTTGAGGTGAGCAGTGATTTCCTCTCGGATCTCTCGTTGGGCGGTAACGTGACCTACCACCCCGGCACCCGCATGGTGAAATTCCAAAGCGTGCCCACGGTGTACGCGGTGGAAGCTGGTGGAGTTCTTCGCGCGATCGCGAGCGAGGAAGTCGCTGAAGATCTCTACGGTTCCGACTGGAACAAGCAGATCGACGACATCTCCGACGCCTTCTTCGGGAACTACAATTTCGGTGAAACGATCGACTCCGCCGACGACTACAGTCCTGATGAAGCCGATGCCTCCGTCGACAGCCTGGATGACAATTTTTAAAGAAATCGCTACAATGCCGCAGTAAATATGCGGCATTTTTTGTTACTCAGTTTGAGTGTGTCTCTGGCGCTTGTGCCGCTTTTTTCGTTGTCCGCTCGCGACGTGACAGATCGTTTTCGTTCTGAACTTTGGTACTTGGATCAAATGTCGGCTCCTGAGGCCTGGGAGATCGAGACGGGATCAGAGGAGACCATCGTCGCGGTCCTGGACGCGGGATTTGATCTCGATCACGAGGATCTTATAGGCCAGTACTGGCGCAACGAGAGTGAACTCGATGCGGACAAGCGCGACAATGACAACAACGGGTATGAGGACGACATCATGGGTTGGGACTTCGTCGATGGGGACGAGAATCCTTCACCAGACTTTGGCGAGGGGGTAAGCGACACCGTTGCTTCGCACGGGACGGTTATCGCCGGCATCATTGGTGCCACCGCGAACAACGGATTCGGTATCACGGGAATCAACTGGGATGTCCGTATCATGCCCTTGCGTGTCCTCAGTGAGTTCGGTGCCGGCTCAACGACGGACGTCCGTCGCGCGATCGTCTACGCCGTGGAGAACGGGGCGGATGTCATCAATTTGAGTTTCACGTTCACGCAAACAGATGAACGATTGCGCGACACGATTGTGTGGGCTTATGACCAGGGAGTCGTCGTCGTTGCGGCGGTCGGGAACGGAGGGATCGATACAGACGTGACGCCGATCTATCCGGCGTGTTTCGATGTGGAAGTCGGCAAGAATATCGTGATCGGCGTGGCCGCGACGGATCAGGACGACCACAAAGCCGACTTTTCAAATTTCGGTACAACCTGCACGGACATCGCCGCCCCCGGTGTCGACGTGTTTGCAAGCGTCTATCACAACTCGAGTGACCTCGCGTTCATTACGGCCTATGCGTCCCCGTGGGAGGGCACATCCATTGCCGCGCCGATGGTGTCGGGAGCCGCCGCGCTTCTTAAGAGTGCATTCCCAAGCCTCACACCCGATCAAGTTCGCAACGCGCTGAAGCTCTCCGTGGATCCAGTCGCCGAGACTTCACTCCTCGCACGACTGCGTTTAGGCGCCGGACGCGTGAATCTTGCTCGAGCTCTGCAGTACGCCTCTGTGTTTGTTGGGAAGGGGCGTGTGGGATCCTCCAACTCCTCTGTGCACAATCCGGAATCATTTGTCGTCGCGCAAGCACAAGGGTCCGAGCCTCTGGTGCGCCGCATGAACGGACGCGGCGAGGTGTTGGCGGAATTTCAAGCGTACCATCCTGACTTCCGTGGTGGCGTGCGTCTCGCCATGGGGGATGTCGATGGCGATGGGGAGGTGGAGATCGTGACGGGCGCGGGTCCCAGCGGTGGGCCACAGGTTCGGATTTTTGATCTGGATGGAAATGTGGAAGGACAGTTTTTCGCCTTCGAGGAAGGCGACCGACTTGGCATCTCTGTGGCAACAGGCGACGTGAACGGAGACGGCGTGGATGAGATTCTCGTTACACAAGACAAAGGTGGAACGGGTCAGGTACGCATCTTCAATCATCGCGGGCATCTCAAGGGAGCCTTTTTCCCTGTGGGAAGAACGACAGCCTTCGTGCGAGTGACACTAGGAAATACGGATACCGATCCCGAGGACGAGATCATTACCACGCTCGCTTCCGGTGGGGACGGAACCGTGTTCATCCACGACGGCACAGGGAAGTATCAGGACTCGTTCACGGCGCTGGGTGGAACGGTAGATGGGTTGAGCGTTGCGTCTGTTGATACCGATGGCGACGGAATAGAGGAAGTCATAGTCGCGAGCGCGGCGGGACACATCCCGCGTGTTGGCGTGTATAATCAATCTGGGGGCCTTCTTAATACCTTCTTTGCGTTTCCTGCTGAGTACCGTGAGGGTGTCGAAGTCGCCGCTGGCGACATCGATGGGAACGGGATTCCAGAAGTGTATGTGAGTCCGTCGCAAAAGGGTGGGCCGCAGGTGCGCATCTTTAACGCTCAAGCAGAGTTGATCGGTGGGTTCTTCGCCTTCGACGCGCAAAACCGATCCGGAGCCGCCATCGCTACCTACTAGCTTATGAAGAATCGTTCGCTCTTTTCATGGTTCACACAGGGGGTGATTTTTTGTTTTTTGGTGACGACGGCCTTGCCCGTTTTGGCGCTCACGCCCGACGATGAATTTATTGATGAGCAGTGGTATTTGGAGAACATCGATGCCTACACCGCATGGGATACACACACCGGCGACGGGAGCGTCATTGTGGCGGTGCTGGATACCGGGATCGATCTGGATCATCCGGACTTGGAAGAAAACATCTGGGTGAACAATGCGGAGATTGCGAGCGACGGAATCGATAACGACAGCAACGGGTGGGTCGACGACGTAAACGGCTACGATTTTGTCGACGACGACGGCTCTCCGATTCCCACACAGGGCGAGACGTTTGACGAGGGTGCCGTGTCGCATGGCACGGTCATTGCCGGGATCATCGGCGCGGTGGGGGACAACGACGAAGGAGTCGCCGGGATCATTTGGGATGTGCAACTCATGTCGGTGCGCATTTTGGACAATCAGGGAATCGGCGACTCCAACCTTGCGCGACAAGGCGTGGAGTACGCGGTCGCAAACGGGGCGGATGTGATCAACTTGAGTTTTACTGGTTTTGATTTCGACGACAATCTTCGTCGTACCATTGAGGAAGCGTATGAGGCCGGAGTTGTGGTTGTGGCGGCCATGGGCAACGCCGATGATGGTGGAACCAACATTGATCTGTCGCCGATTTTCCCCGCATGTTTTGGCGAGCGGGCCGATGAAGATTGGATTTTGGGCGTGGCCGCGACCGACGTGGATGACGTCAAAGCGGATTTTTCAAACTACGGGGCGGAGTGCACCGACATCTCGGCTCCCGGGGAGAATATTTTTAGCGCGGTGTATCAAGACGATGACTGGACGCTTTTTGCCGACGGGTTCTATCAGGATAGTTGGTCGGGCACGTCGATGGCCTCACCGATGGTGGCTGGCGCGGCGGCGCTTCTCAAATCCGCCTATCACTCGCTCACACCCGACGACATAAAAACAATCTTGCGACTGTCGGTTGATCCGGTGACGGCCACCGGGGACGCGCAGGGAAAGATGGGAGCGGGGCGATTGAATGTCGCGACGGCGCTCGAGCTCGCCGCATCGTTCGCCGATGCATCGGACCCTTCGACAGGCTCAGGGTCTTCGACGTCGACCACATCCTCGAGTTACCGCATCGCCGTGGCACCGGAGTCCGGCAGTCCACCGACCGTGCGGGTGTTTACCAATTCCGGGAGCGAAGTTGTCGCCTCGTTTGACGCGTATGATTCTACCTATACAGGCGGCGTTCGGCTGACGATGGGAGATGTGGATGGTGACGGTGCGGAAGAGATTGTGACCGTGCCGGGTCCTGGTGGTGGGCCGCAGGTGCGTGTCTTTGATCTCGAAGGAAATTTGGAGAGTCAATTTTACGCGTTTGAAGTCACGCTCCGCTCCGGTCTGTATGTCGCAACCGGGGACATCGACGGCGATGGGATCGAGGAGATCGCCGTGTCGACAGACGAGGGTGGTTCGGCTCGCGTGGCGTTATTCGACAAAGATGGTGAACAAGTTGTGTCGACAATCTCGACGTTCCCCGATATTTCAGGAGCGCGAAGCGTGCGTGTCGCGATGGGGGACGTGGACGGTGATGAGTCCGATGAAGTCATTGTATCTCTCGGAGAGGGACATGAGCCGCTCATTCGTGTCTACGAGCCAGACGGGGAGATGGTGAGTGAGTTCCTTGCCTATGCGTCGACCTATGACAAGGGCGTGTTCGTCGCCAGTGGTGACCTGGACGGCGATGGAGACGATGAGATCGTGACCGGCACAGATAACGGCGGCGGCCCGCAAGTTCAGATTTTCGATGGCGAGGGGGCGTGGCTGGGGACATTCTTCGCCTACGATTCGGCCTTTCGTGGCGGGGTGCGATTGTCGGTCGGAAATTTGAGTGAGTGGCCTGGGGCTTCCATTATCACCGCCGCTGGCCCGGGAGGGGGTCCCCATATCCGCGTCTATAACGGGTACGCGAAACTGATTGGAACCTTCTTCAGTGACGACGAGAATGACCGAGGAGGTATCAACTCCGCGGCCTGGGGGCAGTAAATGGTATACTAAGAACGATGATTATTTTAAGCCTCGCAATGACGAATACGAGATATGCCTCAGCCTCTCACGTTTGAAAATAAAAACATTCTTGTCACCGGCGGTGCTGGGTTTATTGGCTCGTTTTTGTGCGAGCATTTGCTTGCGGATGGGCATCGGGTGATTTGTGTGGACAACCTCGCGACGGGGGACACAAAAAACATCAACACGCTCATGCAGAATCAGAATTTTCGGTTCATCCGGTTAGACGTGAACCAGCCGTTTGATCTCGAGTCGTTTGCCGAGCTCGCCGCGTTCAAGCTGCCGTTTCAGGGGATCCAGGAGATCTATCACTTTGCCTGTCCAACCTCGATCAAGAATTTCGATCAGTTCAAGATCCAGACCCTGCTTTCGAGCAGTCTGGGAAATTATTACGTCCTTGAGCTCGCCAAAAAATATCGCGCGCGCATTCTGCTTGCGTCGAGTTCCGTCGTGTACGGGACACGCAAGGATAAGACCGGACTTGTGGGCGAAGAAGAGCTTGGGGTGGTGGATCAGCTCACGCCTCGCGCCTGCTACGACGAGGGGAAACGTTTTTCCGAAACCATGTTTGAGACCTACCGCCAGGTGCATAGCCTGGAGATTCGTATCGCGCGCATCTTCCGCACCTTCGGGCCGCGCATGCCGCTGTTTGACGGCCAGCTCATTCCAGACTTCATTTTGAACGCGCTGGACGGGAAAGATCTGGTCATGTACGGCGGCCGCGGATTCCGCACGAGCCTGTGTTATATTACCGACGTCGTCGATGGCATTGTTCGGATCATGGACGCACGCGAATATGCGGGGCCCGTGAACCTTGGGAGCGATGTGGATTTGTCCCTCGAAGAGGTAGCGGCACAGATCATTTCGATGACGGGGTCAAGTTCGAAGATTGTCGAAGGGGAAAATTTTGTCTTCTTGTCAGAGTTGGCTCTGCCGCGCATTGAGCGCGCAAAAGAATTAGGATGGTTTCCGCTCGTGCGCTTGGAGGACGGCCTGCGCCAGACGATTGAATACATGAAGGCGAATAAGTTGCTGCTGTCGAGTCTATGAAAATCCTTGCCCTCATCCCCGCTTACAACGAAGAGACAACCATTGCCGACGTTCTCACGCGTACCAAGCCGTTTGTCGACGGGATGATTGTGATTGATGACGGGAGCACGGATCGCACACGTGAGATTGCTCGCGCGCACGGGGCAACGGTCGTCAGTCATGTGATCAATCGCGGACTAGGCGCGGCGATCGGGACGGGATTTGCCGCCGCACGGCGCCTGAAGGCCGATGTGGTTGTGACGCTGGACGCCGACGGTCAGCATGACCCGGTAGAAATCAAGAAGTTTGTCGAAGCGATTGAGCGGGGGGCCGATGTCGTCATTGGTTCTCGCCTGCTCACGGGATTCAAAGGGATGCCTCTGCACCGGCGCGCGGCTCAACTCATCGGTAACCTTGTGACGTTTGCGCTTTTTGGAGCGTGGGTGACAGATAGTCAGTCGGGCTATCGCGCCTTCACGCGCTGGGCTCTTGAAAAGATCCAGATCAAAACCAACCGCATGGAGGTCTCCTCCGAGCTCATCGCGGAGGCAAAGCGAAACGCATTAACGCTCGTCGAGGTTCCCATAAGAGCGGTCTACACGTCGTACTCTCTTTCCAAAGGTCAGAATTTTTTCGTCGGCTTGAAGACCGTGCTTAAGCTGGTTATGCGCCGACTCAGTCGCTAGCTATGTCGATGATCCAGGTGCTGATTATCGTGTTTGCACTCTTCGCGATTACACGAACCATCCTGCAATTCAAACGGGGGGCTGTCACCAGAACGTGGCTCCTTTTTTGGATCCTGTTTTGGGTGGTGGCCGGTGTTGTCGCGGCTCTTCCGCAGACGGCCGATACCGTCGCACGACTCGTAGGGGTAGGTCGCGGAGCGGACGTCGTGATCTACGCGTCGCTCCTCGCGATTTTTTATCTCATCTTCCGGCTCTACGTGAAGATCGAGCAAGTCGAGAGCGAGATTACGCGGCTCGTGCGCAAGCTGTCGCTGGATGATCTAGAGGACGGTAGTCCCAGGCTTTAGCCTGGGCTCTGTTGATATGCTTCCACGAGTCGCCATCATCTATCTCTGCTACAACAACCGCTCGTACCTGCCGGACGTATTTGCGTCGCTTGCTCGTCTGAACTATCCGGCAGAGAAGCTCGAGATCGTGGTCGTCGACAACGATTCAAAAGATGGAAGCCAGGAATGGTTGCGTCAGCAGACAGGGATCACCTTCTTGCCCAGTCCCACAAATCTCGGATTCGCGGAAGGAAATAATCTTGGGATGAGGCACGCTCTCCTTGGTGGCGCAGAGTTTGTGTACTTACTCAATGGCGATGCGAAGCTTCATTCAGAGGCGATCATGGAGGCCGTGAAGCTTGCTCAGTCAGAGGAAAAAATCGGTGCGGTTCAGTCTCGCATTATGCTCTGGAAGCACCCGGAGATCGTGAATGTCACCGGCGGCATGGTGCATTTTTTGGGCTTCGGCTTCGCTCGTGATAACGGAAAGTCATGGAATGGGGTCAGGTCCGGGATCAGGCTTTTTAATAAAGAAGGTCTTACATGTTGCGATGAGGTTAAGGCAGATTTTGAGGTTTCTGATGAAAAAAACCCGATCCCAGACCTGACCCCACAGATCGCGTATGCGAGCGGGGCGGCGGTGTTGTATCGTGCGAGCGTCTTACGCGAGGTCGGTCTGTTAGATCCGTTTCTATTCCTCTATCACGAAGACCTCGAGCTCGGCTGGCGCATTCGACTTGCCGGCTACAAAAACGTTCTCGCGCCCGACTCGATCGCCTACCATGACTACGAATTCAAACGCTCTATCCAAAAATTCTACTGGATGGAACGCAACCGCATCATCGTCCATGCCTCGCATCTGCGCCTCTGGACACTCTTGCTCCTCGCCCCCTTTATGCTCGCGGTGGAATGTGGACTCGTCCTGTTTGCGATCAAGGGCGGGTGGATTCGCGAGAAGTTCCTCGTGTACATCAATCTCTTGAGCCCACGGAGCTGGATGTACGTCGCGCGAAAGCGTCGCGAGAGTCGCCTCCTGCGTCGCGTGAGTGACCGCGAGATCGTCCGACTGTGGACCGGCAGGATCGAACACCAGGAGACGAGTAGTCCGGTTGTCGATCGCCTCATAAATCCTGTTCTCGCCGGCCTCTGGTTTTTTCTTAAACAATTGATTCGCTAAGCATGGACCGCACACAAGCCACCATCGCCCACGTCGTCTGCACCTATCCGCCCTATCGAGGCGGCATGGGCAATGTTGCGTTTGAATACGTCGAAGCGCTGCGTGCGCGTGGCTATAACGTCCACGTGTTCACGCTCCAGGATTCACGATCCACCCTTGATGACCCTCGTCACATCCATCGTATTCCCTCCATTCTGCATATCGGCAACGCCGGCGTGCTTCCGTCTCTGTTTCACCGTCTCTCGGGTTTCGACCTCGTCCATCTGCATTATCCTTTTTTTGGCGGCGCTGAGCCAGTGATCGTGCGCAAGGCGATGCGCCCAGACCAGGGGCTCGTCATGACCTATCACATGGACGCGGCGGCTGACGGGGTGAAGGGCGCCATCTTCAGCGCGCATCGTCGGCTGTTGTTCCCGTGGTTGGTGAATCGTGTTGACCGAATCCTCGTGAGCTCGCTTGATTACGCCAACCACTCCGCCCTTGCCGAGCTCGATGTCGATGACCGTATCGAGGAACATCCTTTTGGTGTTGACTTGGAGCGCTTCCATCCAGGTGTCGAGTCAGAACTTCGGGAGCGACATGGCATCCCACACAAGACGCCCGTTCTTCTCTTCGTCGGCGGACTCGACGCGGCGCACGCGTTCAAAGGGTTCCCACAGCTGTTGGACGCGCTCGAGAATCTTGTGGAATACGATTGGCAGTTGGTGGTCGTGGGAGAGGGGAACCTGAAGGAGACCTATCGAGCGCTCGCGCAGAGCAAGGGAATCGACGCTCGGGTAACTTTCGCGGGTTCCGTTTCACACGACGATCTCCCTCGCTACTATCGTCTTGCCGACTTCCACCTGTTCCCGTCGACCAAGCGCGCGGAGGCGTTTGGGCTTGTGGCGCTGGAGGCATCCGCGAGTGGCATTCCAACGATCGCGTCCGATTTGCCTGGTGTGTGCACCGTGGTGGAAGATGGGTCAACGGGGCTTCTCGTCCCGCCCGGCAACGTAGACGAACTCAAGAAAGCCATCACGGTGTTCCTCGAGCAGGTCGAGATGCGTCAGCGGCTGGGATTTTCGGCTCGCAAAAATGCCGAACAGAAATATGCCTGGGCGCCCTTGATCGATCGTCTTGAGGCAACGTACGATTCAGTCTTAGGACAGCAGTCGAAGAGGCACTACTAGTATGAAAATCGGCATCGTCTCAAATTTGTATCCACCCGACGCGCGTGGAGGCGCGGAATTGGTGGCAAGCCGTATTGCGGACGCGCTCTATGAACGTGGGCACGAGGTGTTTGTATTAACAACCCAGCCGTTTGAAGGATTGAGAAGTTTGTTTCCGCGCATTCGCGAGCGGACCCTGGAGGCCGTATATCGCTTCTTCCCGTTCAATGTCTACTACCTCAAACAAGATGGCACGATCCCGTTCCCAATCCGTGCCCTCTGGCATGTGATCGATCTCTTCAGCCCTTGCGGTCGAAGGGCGATCCGTAGCGTGATTGGCGACGAAGATCCGGACGTCGTGATCACGCACAACCTTAAAGGGATCGGCGTATCGATCGCGCGCGAGATCCAACACCAAGGGGTGGCACACATCCACACCCTTCACGACGTCCAACTTTCCGTTCCCAGTGGGCTTCTCATGGCCGGGCAGGAGCAGTGCTGGCTCAATCGTTCGTTTTTGCGACGATGGTACGAGCGAGGTGTCAGACGAGAAATGGGCACGCCCAACCTCGTGCTTTCGCCGTCGAAATTTCTCGCCGATTTTTATCGCGAACGAGGACTCTTCAGCGACACGCGCATGGAGATTCTTCAGAACCCCATGCCGCTGGATCAACCAAGAAGCCGAGAACCGCGGACGTCATCCAAGACTCAGTTTCTCTACGTCGGCCAACTGGAGGAGCACAAGGGGATTCGCAAACTGTTGAGCGCGATTGAGTCCCTGGGCGAGGATGCGGAGTTGCACATCGCGGGCGAGGGGAGTCTCGCGCAATATGTGGCAGAGCGCGCTGAGCTTGATTCACGAATCAGTTTCCATGGATTCGTCTCGCTTGATCATCTGATTAAACTTCTGCGTCGTACCGACGCGGTGGTCGTGCCATCGATCTGTTACGAAAATTCCCCTACGGTCATCTACGAAGCGTATCTTGTCGGCGTGCCAGTCATTGCCTCGCGCATCGGCGGGATCCCGGAGCTCGTCGAGGAAGGGGAGACGGGTCTGCTCGTGGTGCCGGGAGATGAGGACGATTTGGCCCGCGCGATGCGAGAGGTTCACGAGAACCGGGATGGTTGGTGGGCAAGGAGCGAGGCGATTCGTAGCCAGGCCTTGAAGTACTCCATCAAGCACTACGTCGACCAGTTGGAGAAGTACATTCAAGAGGTTATCTGATAACAAAAATTCGGAGCTTAGCACCGAAATTCGGAGCTAAGCTCCGAATTTTTTGCTCAAGTAAAAGAAAAAGCGCTCGGGGAGTACGAGTCGCTAGTGGACGGAGGCTCCGTCATGCTGGATGAGCTTGGAGTCTAGTCGGTTTGGGTGGAATCGTCATCCCCCGCGAGGTCGTAGCGGAACAAGTAAATCTGTCCATCGCCCAGGCTCCGCCAATCGTCCGCGGTCGTCTTGGCCGTCTCGATAATACGTGGCGCGTCCCACCAGTAGTTGTTGACGAGGAAGAACAGCGTCGTCACGTCGCCGTGTTGCGGTACAACCTCAAGCGCTTGCGCCGCGGTCTCACGGTTGGGCGATTCGTTCATCACCAAGAAATACTCGTAGAGCTCGCCACCGGTGGGAATGGGATAGAAGAACAGGTCGCCATAATAGCGGAAGCCGATTTCCTGGATCGCAGAGGCCGACACAGATTGGTTGGCAAGCGCCAGATACGGTTCACCGGCGGCCATCGTCTCGACCAGGTGCACGGCGTCGATATCCGCCTGACCGACGTTGAAGCCGCGGTTTGTCTCGTAGGCATCGCGCCTTGGGTAGCTCATGTAGAGCGTAGAGCCGGCAATCATCACAAGACCCACCAGCACGCACGCGCGCAGAATGAGCGGTTGTCCCTTGACGTTCACGAACAGGTGCCCGAGACCCAGAATGAGCAGGGGCACGAGGAAAAACGAAATGAGCGGGAGAAGACGTGACGCGTAGTTGAGGCGCTCGTAGTCGATGAGAAAAGTGAACTCGAGGAACGTGGAAAGGATGAGATAGTTCACTGTGAGGGCAAGCACCATCAAGAGGAGCGCTCGGAATCGTCGTGACAAATCACCTCGATACTCCACCCACGCAAACACCGCGATCAGAATCAAGATGAGCATGGCGCCACGGCCATAGAGGTAGACAAGATCCAAGAGCGGATTGAATCGATTTTCAAAAAAGACAGAGAGGTTGAGACGCGAGAGAAGGTTCAGGGGGTTCAAGGCCGCCCAGTTCCAACCCAATGACTGACCGCTCACCAGACTATTGAGGACAAAAGAAAGTGGGAGCACGACGCAGGCAAAGGCGATGAGCAGGACGCGCACGATGCGGTTGGTTTTTGGTGTGCGCGGATTCGTGCGACTCGGATCGGTGCACAGAAACATAAAATAGAGGAGCGCGGGGATGCCGGCGATGGGGTGGATGAGAACCGTCGCGACGGCGGCGAGGAAGAGGACGCGCAGACGCGGATGCTCTTTCTCCAGGAGAAAGGGAACGGACGCGAGGATCATCAGGAGGGTCCAGAGGTTTGCGAGGGCCTGGGGCGTGGTCACGATGAACTGTGAGAGCGGGAGCAGGAATAAGCCTGTGAGGGTGAGCATGGCGATCCCGCGTTTGCGCGTGATGTGCGCGGAGGCGAAGTACCAGGCCATGGGGAGCAAGAGCGCGGTGAGAAAGGGAACAAGGAATGTATCGACCAAGTCGATGGGGATCTGGAATCCGTGATGCGCGAATAGGACCAGGGCGTACTGGCCGATGTAGTAGAACGGCTTGGGGGTAATGGTGCCAAACTGTGCAAGGTGAGCCTCGGTGGCCTTGTGGATGAACGAGTCAAACCCGAATCCAATGGGCAGGGCGATGGCGGCGACGCTGAGCGTGGCAAACAGGAGGACGCAGACCAGGAGCAGACTCACGGCCCGCTCACGGCCACGCCACAAGAGGCCAAAGACAAGGGCGGCGGCCAGGATAAACAAGAGGAAGAGACTCGATGGCAAACGCTCCCAGATGGATCGCACCGCGTCCGTGATCGGATGTCCCGCGAGGATGGTAAAGAAAAGCGCGAGCAAAAAAATCGACAACGCCAGGACGAGCCAGACCCTCGACGGGAGTCGATGGCGATGTTCACGCCACAAGTCATGGGCATGGGAGAAGAGTGGGCGCGAGGGGAAATGTTTGGTCGTCCACAACACAACAGCCGGCGTGAGCAGAATCACCACCATGACGACTTGAGAGGTGATGGCCCAGAGGTAATAACTTGCGGTGAGGACGATCATGATCGCGCACAGCAATCCCCACATGCCCACCCACCAACGCAGAATCGCTTTTTCGCTTCCGACGAGGACGCCGCCCAGTTCCCAACCAAAGATTGCGACATAGAGCCCGAGCAGGACCACTCCCAACGAGAGACTCTGAAAGACCGCCGCGTTCGCCAAAAACAACGCTAGAAACAGCAGGGAAAAAATGTTAAGCTGAACACGATGGAACATAGAGGTGAATGCCTCTAGTTTAACATATGTTTGAGCGCGATCCGCATAAGCTGTTCCCGCACGACCACGTCTTGCGCTGGACGATCATTCCTCTCATCCCGCAGTTCGTCACTCCCAACATGGTGACCTGTTTTCGAATCGTGATGACTCCCGTCGTACTTTGGTTACTCTATACCAGTCAATTTCAAGTGGGTGTCCCCCTCTTTTTGTTTGTGGCCTTTACCGATGCGATCGACGGGACGCTCGCGCGTCTGCGTAATCAGGTCACCGATTGGGGAACCTTCTATGATCCACTCGCGGACAAAGTGTTGATCGGTTCTGTTGTGCTCTTGGTCGTGGTTCAGCACGTTAATGTCCTTTTTGGGCTCTTGATTGTGAGCGTGGAGGCGATCCTGCTCATCGGCGGCTATATTCGCAAGCGCCAAGGCAAACACATCGGCTCCAACCTGTTTGGAAAGACGAAGATGTTTTTGCAGGTGACGGGAGTGCTCATGCTCCTCATCGCGCTATGGGCGGGGTTTGATCTGTTCATTCCGATTTCGGTGGGGACGCTCAGTCTGGCGATCGTGTTTGCGGTGATTAGTTTGTTTACCTATGGGCTCTAATCGGGAATTCACTTGGACGCATGCGTGGCTTGGAGCGGTGACAATTCTTTTTTTTGTCGGGAGTTTGATTCTCGTGAATCCAGCACAGCTATACGTATCGCCGGACGAAACGGCCAACGCCTATTTTGCGACGAGGTTCTCGGAGTCGCTGTCCTTGCGCGGATCCTCCGACGAACTCCTCGAATCGTTTGACCGCCTTCATCCTCGAAGTGCGCTTGTCGATGACGGCCAGCTCGTACCGGGAAGTTTTCTCGGACTCCCAATCATCTATGGATTTTTTGTCATGATCCTGGGGCCGATCGCGTTGTGGATCCTCACGCCGCTGGTGACGATTCTGGCGGCGCACGGGTGGCGACGACTCGTCTCGAAATTCACAAGCGAGTCTATAGGATCACTTGCGTTCACGCTTTTTTTACTCCACCCGGCCGTCTGGTATTACTCGGCGCGCGGGCTCATGCATAACGTGTTGTTCCTCGATCTTCTTGTACTCGCAAGCTGGTTGTGGGTTCTGCGACCGATGGGCGGCGGCGGTGGTAGCCCCAGGCTTCAGCCTGGGTTCGATCAGGCGAAGGTCGGCCGCAACAGGGGACACAGGGCACAAAGGTCGGTTTGGAACGATTTGCTTGCGGGACTATTTGTTGGGCTCGCCCTGTTCGTCCGCACCTCCGAGTTTCTCTGGGTGGGCGCGGGGCTGGCGATGGCCGGACTCATCTGGTGGCGCACGCTTTCTTGGCGCCGACTGCGCGCGGGACTGTTTGGGTTGGTCGTCGGCATTGGTCTGCTTTTACTCATGAATACCCTTACCTACGGGAGTCCGTTCACGACCGGCTACACGCTTGGACAGCCCCCTGTGACAGAACTTATCGCCACCGACTCAATCGATTCCGTCGCGCTCCTCCCGTTTGGGTTCCATCCGATGAATGCGTGGCGACATTTTTCTGCGTACGCCGTGACGATGTTCTGGTGGCTGTCGATTCTCGCCCTGCCGGGCTTCTTCCTCCTGCTCGCGCAAAAAACAAATCGCCGAACCGTGCGCTGGTCGATCGTGCTGGCGACCGCCGTGAGTCTCTGGCTAGTATTCATGTACGGTAGCTGGGAGATTCACGACAATCCGGATCCCACGCAGATCACCATGGCCAACTCCTATGTCCGCTACTGGTTGCCGATGTATCTCTTCACCACGCCGATGATCGCCATGACGATCCACTGGCTCTCCCAGCGTGGACGCTCGGCTCTGGCACGCGGCTTAGTCGTCGCGACTCTCGTCCTCGCCGTCATTGGCCTCAACGTGAACGCGACGTTCGTGCAGGGACAAGATGGACTCATCAAGATGCGCGAGATGCTCGC
>JBBTRQ010000040.1:3121-10177 GCA_038065075.1 Patescibacteria group bacterium | reverse complement strand
CGAATCGCCAACCGTTTTTGAGATGCCTCATGATGAGCGCCTTAAAGTCTTTCAGAAACTGGTGGTCGATGCCTCCGTTGGGAACGACGAGTGAACCGCCGACGGAGATGATGAGCGTCGTGGGTTTCAGAGAATTTGAGTGATCCATAAGAAAAGACGCCTTGTGGGCGCCTATGAGTGTTTTGCTTCTTTGATGAGCCAGTTGGTTCCAAGCGAGATCACCCAGAGCAGTAAGGCGGCGAGGAGCGCGGGAACGAATCCTTCAACCGTAAAGCCTTTCACGATCGTGGACACAAGCAGGATCATGAGCGCGTTCAACACGAAGGTGAACAACCCGAGCGTGAGAATGGTGACCGGAAGCGTGAGGATGAACAGGAGTGGGCGGATGAGCGCGTTGACGAGTCCCAGGACAAGCGCGGCGATGAGCGCCGTATAGAACGTCGACACTCCAAAACCCGGAACGACATTGGCGACGACGAGAAGCGCAACCGCGTTGATCACCCAACGGAAGAGGAGGTAGGCCATACACTAGTTTGAAAATTTTTGTTTAATTTCTTCCACCTTGTTTTCCACTTCTGTAAGTTTTTTCTTGAGCTCGCTAGCCAATTCAAGGCCACGCTCAAATTTCTTGAGACCGGCGTCCAGGTCGAGAGCCTCCTGCGCGTCAAACCAACGCGTGATCTCTTCGAGCTCCTGAAAGTCATTGGCAAAGTTTGTTGTGGACTTTTTTGCAGACATATCCGGTCCCCCTCCTTTTTAAGGAGGGGCTAGGGGTGGTTATCAGTCGTTAGACAAGTCTCTGTTGTCCTTTTCCATTCACGCGCGAAACGCGGGCATCGGCGCAACCCGCGGCGAATTGTACCGTGATGTCGGCTCCCACTTCAAGGGTCGAGGCGTCACGCACCACATAGCCATCGACCGTCACGAGGCTATAGCCGCGTGAGAGGACGCGCTTGGGATCGACTTGCCGAAGCACTCGCTCGAACCCTTGCAAATTTTCTCGCAGACGAGGAAGCCACGTCGCCGTACGCAACAGGAGTCCTTCTTTGAGTGCCATGAGGCGTTGCTTCTGTCTCTCGAGAATGAACCCGATCAGATTGGTCGCTCGCTCCAAGATAAACGCTCGATCCTGCACGGCGTCTTGCAGCCGTACCTCCATGTGTCGTGCGAGGTTCTCAATTTCGTAGAGAACGTCGGTGCGTGACGGCACGACTCGCTCCGCCGCATTAGAAGGCGTGGAGGCGCGCACGTCGGCAACGAAATCTGCTAACGACTCATCACGCTCGTGTCCCACGGCCACCACAACAGGAATCCTCGACGCGTAAATCGCACGAGCGACTTGCTCGTCGTTGAACGCATGGAGATCCTCAAGTCCCCCACCACCGCGAGTCAGGACGATAACATCCGGACCGCCCTGAAGGGCGTTTGAATCCTGATTCTTAGCCGCTTCAGCGGCGTGATTGAAATATCCGAACGCCCCAACGATATCATCGACGGCCTCACGACCCTGGACATGGACATGGGCAAACTCGATCCGTACGCCGCCCCAACGATTATTCAAGATACGAAGGAAGTCTCCGTATGCGGCCGCGTCTCGAGATGTTATGAGTCCGATCTGACGCGGGAATCGTGGTAGCTCCCGCTTGCGACTCACATCAAACAGCCCCTCGATTTCAAGCTTTCGTTTCAACAATTCGTACGCGCGCCGCAGAGCTCCTTCTCCGACCGGCTCAAGGCTCTCGACGTTAAGCTTGAACGTCCCGAACCGCTCATAGACTTTTGGACTTCCCTTCACCTGTACACGCATGCCATCTTCGATGGGAGTCTTCAACTGCCAGGTCGTCATGAAACATTTGAGCACCGCTTCCGCCGTCTCGTCCTTCAAATCAAAACTGACCCACTTCCCCTGGGCCACGCGATAATCCGAAACCTCCCCCTCCACGACCACCTGGTCGGATGGAATCAATCGCAATGTGTCATTGACGAGCTTGAGATACTCGGCAACCGAGAGGGCTTGAGAAGGCATTACATCGGTGGGTTAAAGAATACCGGCTGGAAGTACTGAACGAGGAGCCAGAGGCAGACACCCAGAATCAGATGCGAAACGATCGTCTCCATCCAGACATGGCGGCCTTCCTTGAGTCCAAACCACCCAAACCCGAGCGCGGGATACACCACGATATTGGCGACGATCCAGCTCAAGACGGCGTAGACAAAGAGTGACAACAACGTATACGGCGCGCGCGTCACGAAGAGCCACCCTTGCTCGACGAACACGATGTAGATGAGTCCAAATAAAAATCCGATCACGATATGGAGCAAGAGGCCGATCAGGAACACCTCATGCTTGTGGCGGATGGTAAGACCAAAAATCTTCTTCACGTCGATGACCAACGGCGCCTCCTTCATGGCGCCACGTTGTGTCACCTCCAACAAAATCGCGGGAATCGAAAACGCAAAGGCGATCAAACCTCCAAGCGCTCCACCGAGTAGATAGTCCATAGAAATAGTTACGGGCTTAATACCAACACAACCTTGTTCCCTTCTGTAATCTCTCCTCCATCGTTCCAATCGTGCATCGCGTTCATCACCGTGTCAAAGTCGTAGAGGTACGCTTCCCCGCGAGAGGTTCCAGGATCGTTCACGATGAACTGACCATCGTCCGTGTACCCACGAATCACGAGCATGTGATAGAGCGGGCCAGGTGCCGTGAAGTACGGATTCCCCAGCAGTCGTCCCGCGGCTGGGACGATCACCGGATGGCCTTGAACCAGTTTGCGCTGGATGTCCTCGATCGTGGGATCTCTTAAAACCTGATAGGTGTGACCATACATGAGCTCCGCGAACATGCCCGTCTGCTCGGCGGTCGTATCTTTATAAAAACCGTAAAGCTCCATTTCAAATTCTACGATCTTGAGCAGATCCTGATCAGCTGTGTCCGAAGGAATTTTTCCTTCGTCGACTCCGGTGAAGTACGCATGCACCATGTAGACACTCGCTTCCTCACAGGCTTCCTGATACGGCTCATCCCAATTCCCCTGCGGGGCCTGAGACGTAAACGGAACGGCAAGGTTCATGGAAACAGGGAGGGCGGATTGTTCTTCGACTGGCTCATCGACGGGTTCCTCAACTTCTCCCGCAACGTTGTCATCCTGCCTGTCCGCCGTAGCCTCGGCGGAGGCGGAAGGGAGTTCCTCGTTGACGGTAGGATCCTCTTGCTCATCGAGAACCTCTTCGAGATCCCTCGACTCCCCCTCGTCAGACTCGGGGTCGCTCTCCTCGAGTCTGAGCGACCTCGGAGTCGAAGACGGGATGGCACCCGTTTGGGTGATTTCCTCGTACTCTACGGCTTCAGGAAGTTCGGGGGCGGTAGCGCTACGATACCACTCTGCGACCTCAACACGCTGGATGTAGAGGCCAGCCGCCAAGGCGACGCACAGAATGCTAAGAGTAAATAGTCTACGCATAAACGGTAGCCGCAGGCTTTAGCCTGCGTCCGATAAACATACGCCGACCTCGTCGACAAAATCGCCACACGTATATCCTGACGGGCACTCAAGGTCGGTCTTACATTCACAATACTCGACACACAATTCGATACAGATCGCGTCTGGATCTGTCCGACAGGCTGAGCCGCACGGATTCCAGGTTCCGCCCGAGTCTGAGCACGTTGTCTCTGTCAGTGTGTCATCTCGACCGAGGCCATTCGATGGCCGAGTGGAGAGATCTCCTGTCTCTTCGAGATCCCTCGACTCCTCGAGTCTGAGCGACCTCGGAGTCGAAGACGGGATGACACCGATGTACATAAAACCCACAGCGGCCACGAACAGGACGATGACGAATACCGCCACGATGTTCCATCTCATTCTCATAGCACCGCGTGCTCTCTTATCCATCTCTGGAGCTTGTATGTCGCCCGCACGTCGTCCTCGTTGTACTCGAGAATCTTTTGCAGAAGCTTGGGGGATTTTTTCTGGAGCCACTCCTCAAACCACAATACGGAGTTGGCCCCTGAAGCATCGTCGGCACGCCATTCAAACCCGATGTACTCACCGATGTCTTTGAGCGAATAAAACGAGAGCGGAAAAATCACGGTCGGTCGGATGACGGCCAGAACGTCGATCATGTTGCGCTCCAGTGCCTCGCGAGCAATCTCCCCGATCCCATACTTGGCGGAAAACCGGCGCACCACCTCTTCTTCAAACCAGCCGTAGTGGTAGATGGGCGCGTCAATGTGACGTTCGATGAAATGCACGAACTCTTCCCACATCTTGCCTTCCTGCTCTGGCGAGTGCGCGAAAAACGAAATATATTCCTCGCCCTGTCGTGTAACCTTCAAGACCCCAAACAAATAATCAAAGTCGCGCAAAGGATCGCTTTCGATGTCGAAGAACAACTCGACGTCTGCCTCGGGAAGGTTCGCGGTTCCACGAATGATGTGGTGCTGTTCCTTGATCGCGATCGCCTGATCGCGCATCGTCTCCAGTCGGTTGGAACTTACGTTGGGGCACAGATGCTCAAGCTCGGGAACGGACTTAAGCGCGAGTTGCGCGATCGTTTCCACGCCGGCCTCCTCGAGCGCATGCACTTCCTCGCGCCACACACGATTCAACAGCGACAAATCATCACAACTCTCTGATTCACTTCGACACTCCTTGTACCACGGCGATTGCTTACACCCGCTCGTCACAAAATGCGCCGGACGACTTCCAGCGATAATTTTTTCGATCTCTGTGAGCGTGAGTTCGTATTCAGCCTCAAATTCCTCGATGAGGTACGACAACACTTCCTTATCAGGCGTGACGACGTATCCCTGCACCGGCTTTACGCCTTGAATTTTCTCGAGGAGCTCGGCGTAAAAACAACCCTGAAACTTATGGTCATCGCGGATAAACCGAGAGCGTTTCATGTCTGAGGCGACGTAGTAGTAGTTGCCCAACCGTGATCGCCCTTCGACTTTCTCGAGGATGTCCGGGTGGCCGACCCAATGTTTGTCGACAAGCACGCCTCGGTAAATGGTCTGCCTGCCTTCACGCATGAAGGCGAGCGTCTGGTTGAATCCCTCATCGGGATCCTCGGCCGTCACTTCAACGAGATCTTGGCGATCGCTCAGAAGCTCGCGCTCTTTTTCCTGAATGAGCCCATCGTCTTGGAGTCGGGCCATCAGGAGTTCATGCGGCCGCTGTTCACTGGCGTGCGTATCAAAATAAACCCAGTTGGGACACTTGAGATATTGGTAAAACGTTTTTTCGGTGATGGTGCCGTGCATGCCCGTATTATACAGGACTTTTCAATTTGGAAGATACTGTGCCGGTTCATACACGTTTCGCGCGTTCCAGAGGATCCAACCGCTGGCGCCGGCGTCGCGGGCGGCCTGAATTTGCGCTTCGATGTAACTACTTGTATAGACGGCGCCGATGTCGAAGTCCTGGAGCCAGGGGCGGAAGTGCGCGGCAAGCTCCGCATCGCTCCCGGCAAAAAACCCATGCATGAGTCGCAGACCTTCGTCGAGTGATTGTTTCACGATCTCATACGGGTACTCGGCCGGATTCGCATAGCCCTTAAAGCCATCGACGTAATGTGATGGATACACCATGGGCGAAACAAAGTCCGCGTACGGCAAAACGTCGATGAGCCGCTGGCCGATGTTGTAATCGTCGTGTGACCAGAACGTCATCCCAAAGACATCGAATGAGACAGGGATGTTCTCCTCGCGCATCGTGCCACCAACGCGCTCAAAGAAGCGTTGCATGACTTCGATCTTCGATTCGCTCGAATCGTAGACGGGATAGACAATCGAGCTCAGCGCGCCGTCGGACGCGAAGCGGACGTAGTCATATTGGATCTCGTCAAAGCCCGCTTCGTAGAAGCGACGACCGAGGAGGATCGCGTAGTCAGCAACTTCTGGTGCGGAAGGATCAAGCCACGCCGCGCCGGTGTTGTCTCGCCAAATTCCATTATCCAGACCTGCCTGCCCGCCATAGCTCCGCCAGGAGCGACGGCGGGACCCCAATGCGAGATTTGGATGGGCTTCTGCAAACGCGCTGTCGCGCATGACCGCGATGCGAGCAATACGATAAATGCCGGCGTCGTAGAGCGTTTCGAGAATCTCCTCGAACTCACCCACTTCGACTAACTCCCCGTTATCCATCTTCACGTCGATCACGGCGGTGTTGATACCTGTCTCAAGCATATACACGAGGAGCTCATCGGCACGCGCCGTCGTCGCCGTGACAGCCGTCCAGTACAGGCCACGGACTTCGGTGGGGAGAGGGGTGTGTTCCGCATCAGTCGCGCCTGTGTCATCCCGCCTGCCCACCAAAGCCTTGGCGACGGTGGGACCGAGGCCGTCCGACGGCCGAGCGGAGGGATCTCGAACCTGAGAGATCCCTCGACTCCTCGAGGACTCGTCGCTCGGGATGACACTAGCGATAATAAACGGCACCGCCAGCACGCAAATCAAAAACGCCGGGACGAGAAATTCGACCTGGCGTTTTGTGAACATACCTATTGGGTAACCTGTTCGATTTGGGAAACCTCCTCGACCGCGACCGTTGTCATCACATCCCCTACGGCAATTTCGTCCACAACCTCCATGCCCTCTGTTACCCGGCCGAAAATCGTGTACGCCTTGGGGAGTGGTGTGTCTCCTAGCATGACGAAAAACTGTGAGCCATTGGTGCTTGGTCCGCGGTTCGCCATCGCCACAATCCCGCGCTCATAGCGGTAATCATCGTCGAGCTCGTCAGGAAATTCATATCCTGGCCCACCTGTCCCGTTCCCGTTTGGGTCACCCCCTTGAATGACAAATCCCTCTTCGCGACGATGGAACGTCACTCCGTTGTAATATCCACCTTGGGTCAAATACACAAAGTTGGAAACCGTTGCTGGGGCCGTGTCGGCAAACAGCTCAAACACGATGTCTCCTTTTGCGGTTGAAATACGAACCTGCTTACCTGTGATTTGTTCCGACGAAAGGACTCCAGGGAATTCCCATGATGGCATAGACGTTTCCTCCTCCTGATCAGGATAGCTAAAGGTGAGTGAAGATTCCTC
>JBBTRQ010000040.1:0-3021 GCA_038065075.1 Patescibacteria group bacterium | reverse complement strand
CCTGCGCGGCGGGTGCGCACCCAGCTCCAAGGAGCAATACTGTGCTCAAAGAGATGAAACCGAAACGCTTCATAGATTCTGGACGTTCGAATCAGGCGTAATCAGGTCACTCAGCGAGCCCATAGAAATCGACGGCATCCGGAAGTCGATCGGCAATGAAGTTGAGATGAGAAGCCCCGAGAGAATCGCGATCGCGATGGAGAGAACAGCCACAAGCTTGTTCGCACTCATCGGCATGTGATCGCAGTTGCGGCAGGTGCCGATAAACACGTACTTGTGATGTACTTCGACGGGCCCATGGGCGGTCTGTACTTCTTTTTCAACGACCGTCACAACGGGAACGATCTGCTCCTCAACCGTCACAACCGGCGCAGACTTTTTGACGACGCGTTTTTTGGCAGAAGCCTTTTTGGCTACTGGCTTCTTGACGGGAGCAGGTGAAACAGAGACTTTTTTTGTTTTGACGGGCATAGGACAATGAACGTTTAAAAATGTGGATGATGTTAACGAGATTATAACACACGTCTGCCAAGGCCCACCAGAATACTTCCGGAAAACTCGATGTCAGCCGCCACGGTTTGGTTCTCGAGACTGAAAAATGTTGGGACAGACTCCCAGGTGAGCGTCTCGCGGTTGAAGAGATAGACCGCCACCTCCTGGATCTCAAGCTCACCACCAAGATCTGAGAACGAAAACGTGAGCTGTGCCTCCTCAAGCGTTCCCTCGCTGAGCGTGGCTTCATACACAGGGCTCATGAGGTCTGGAATGGATGTCGAGACTCCATCGAGACGCTCAATGACTACCATACCAGAGGAACGAGACACACCATCGATTCGCAAGAGGCTATCAGTGGACACCGCGACGACCTGTTCAGGGCTTGGACGCACAATGAGGAGCGCGCTCGCGATCAAAACAATCGCGACCACGATCGCGATTGAGAGGCTTGATTCTTTTTTGCGCGACCCCCTCGACATACGAGGGTACTATACCACGGCCGTCTCCTCCCACGGGAAACCGGCACGTCCAAAATGTCCGTAACTGGCTGTCGCGCGATACACCGGCTGGAATAAATTGAGTCGCTCGGCAATGGCCTCGGGTCGAAAGTCAAACGTCTTCTTCAAAAGCTCCGTGAGATCCATCTTGGCACCGCGAGACTTCTCTCCCATACCCGATGCAGACAGATGCACAGGCTCCGCTCGTCCCATCGAATACACAAGGCTCACCATAGCCGACGTCGCCAAGCCCTGCTCGACCAAGTAGCGCGCCGCATAGCGTGCCATGTACGCGCCTGCCCGATCAACACGCGACGGATCCTTGCCGGAGATCGACTTATCGCCCTGAGGAATGAGTCCGCCATACGTGTCGACCGTGACTTTGCGTCCAGAGGCGCCAGAGTCAGCACGAAACCCGGCATCGATAAACGTCCCGATAGGATTGATATACATCGATACACCCTCCTCTCCCACGATCGGCACCAACAACCGTTCCAACAGGGCGGTCTTCACATCGTGTTCATCGATACTCACCTGGTGAGACGCAAGTACCGTCACGGCCGTGACCCGCGCCCCGTCCATGGTGAGCTGAACTTTCCCATCGGGCTTGAGCCAGGAGAACGCAGGATCCGTTTTGCGTAGATCGTCCAGACGTCGGACAAGGTTGTGGGCGTAGACGACCGCGCGCGGGAGGAGCTCGCGCGTCTCGTTGGTGGCAAAGCCGTTCACAACCATGTTGTCGGTGACCCCGTTGTGCACGCGCTTCATTTCCGTAGACTGTGCCTCGACATTCACAAACACTTCGATGTCATCACGGTAACCGATCTCGGCGTAAACCTGTTTGGCGAGGCTTCCGATATCGAAATCCGCCGTCGACGTCACTTCCCCGCCGATCATGACCATGCCGTGACTCCCCAAGACGTTCACGTCCACACGAGCCTGACGATCACGTCGCAGGTACTCGTCGACAATGGCGTCCGCGATCTGGTCGCAAACTTTATCCGGGTGACCTTGGGTGACAGACTCGACGGTTTTTTTCATAGTTCGACGTGGCTCACTACTTCGTACACTCACAGGAGGATAGCAAACCTACGATGACGTGTCAGCGGATATGTGGGGATCGATGAGGGATAAGAAGTGACTTTGAGTTATCCACATCGAACTATTGCGTTCGGTTTTTGTTCGGGCTACCATGCGAACATAAAGCGAACACCTGCCTAGACGGGGCTAAAGCCCCTAAGAAGAAGTTATGCCCTTAACAAAAAAACAATCTGAGGTACTGGACTTCATCCGCGAGCACTTAGAAGAGCATGGCTACGCTCCTTCGTACCGCGAGATCGCCGACCACTTTGGCCTCTCCTCCCCTGCCACGGTCCATGGTCACATCCAAGCCTTGCTGGAGAAAGGCCTCATCCGAGCTGGAGAAGAAGGCGAGGCGCGTTCGATCGAACTGGTCGAGGAAACCTCTTCCGGGCCATCGATCTTACTTCCATTGTTAGGACTCATCACGGCGGGAGAACCAATCGAAGCTGTACAGGATAATGAGGCCATGGCCGTTCCAGCTGACTTTGTACTCGACAGCGCCAACTCGTATGTCCTGCGCGTAAAAGGTCGCAGTATGATCGAAGAAGGAATCCTGGATGGCGATTTCGTCGTCATCGAACGCAACCCAAGCCCACGCAACGGCGAGGTGGTCGTGGCCTTGCTCGACAACGCATTCGCCACGCTCAAACGATTCTACCGAGAACGAAATCGCATTCGTCTGCAACCGGCAAACAGCTCCATGGAACCTATCTTCGTACAGGACTGCATCATCCAGGGAGTTGTCCGAGCGGTGATAAGAAAGTTTCAACCTGTGTGAGAAATACTCCCCCGTCATTGCGAGCGAAGCGAAGCAATCCTGCCAGTTATAAGATTGCTTCGTCGCCTGCGGCTCCTCGCAATGACGAGATGAGTGTACTGACAACTTGAGATCCCATGACGAGGTGTGAAGGGATCCACACCTGGCCGTGGGATTTTAGTTTGCCAA
>JBBTRQ010000039.1:0-1954 GCA_038065075.1 Patescibacteria group bacterium | reverse complement strand
GGGATGACCGCCAACGACATCCTTCGCATGGTCAAACGCCGCTTCGCCGCCGCGGGCCTTGCGGCCTCGCGGCTTACATGCCACTCGTTTCGTGCTACAACAATCACAAATCTACTTGAACAGGGCGTATCCCTGGACGACGTGCAGTACCTCGCCGGTCACTCCGACCCGCGAACGACGCGGCTGTACGACCGGAGGAAGAAGCAGGTGACGAGAAACGTGGTGGAGAGGATTTCGATTTAGGCGACGCGAAGCAGCCGCCAATACAAGGGGCCATGACCATGAACCCCACATCCCAGCGTCCGCTTACGATGGACGAAGTTCGACAACGCGTCGACCGCGTTTTCAAGTTCCTCGCAGAGGTAGCCCGTCGGCGGGCACCAGTCATCCGTCGTTGGCAGGAACATTTTTGGAAGCTCATCTTCTCGGAACTTCCAGACCACCCGGATGTTACTCGCGTTCAGCGAACAACTGACGGTCAAGTCATAGTTCTGCGGGTTCGACGACCGAAGGAAACCCCCTGTCCTCCACCACCATCACAGCTTCTGGATTGGGTCCTGCCCGGCTGGGCCGACGTGAACCAAGATGCACGACACTTGCCAACCCGCAATCTTGAGGTCGCCCCTTCGGCTCCCAGCGGCAACGACTCCGATGCCCTGTTCCAGACCACCGTCACAATCGCATTTGAAGACGACCAAATTCGAGTTGACCTCTTCGAGGCGTGGAAAACGCAACGAGAAAAATGGCGAGACGCAGAGCGGCCAGTTCGTCGAGTCGGGGCTGTATATCAACGCCTGTTCGAGCTACAGGGTCGCCTTGAACGCGAATCAGAGCGTCTCGCCCTCTGGGTAGGCGATGGTCTGCTGCGGGCTGATGCACCCGTTTCCGTCGAGTACCCGCTTCTTGTCCAACGCTGCGAACTGCTATTTGATTCGAAAACACCAGCGTTCGAGATTCGCGAAACATCCGAACCACCCGAACTGGCGACACCGCTACTCCGGGAGCTTCAAGTAGACGGGCGAACTCTCGTCAACCTTCGCGAGAAGCTAGCCGCCTTGGACATTGATATTCTCGATACTGACGCCAAGCACTTTCTTGCCGAAGCGGCACATGCCCTCTTTCCCAATTGTGAGGTTCTTCAGGAACGCCCCGCAAAGGCCGTCGACCATCCTACCGTCTTTCGCGACCCTGTGGTGTTTGCATCCCATCGCACTGGTGGCATGGTGACTGCCATCGACAATTTTCTCCGAAGGCTCCACGAGACTGGCGAAATTCCCGGTCCCCTGCAAGACATCATCGTCTCAGAGCCAATCAACGCAGAGGAACAATCCTGTGACCAAGATGAACAAGCAAACGACCCGCCAATCACGGATGCACACTTTCAACGAGACGACCGTCCACCGCTCTTAACGAAGCCAGCGAATCCCGAGCAAGAGGCCGTTGTCACGACACTCGAACGCGACGGGGCCGTCGTCGTTCAAGGGCCGCCAGGAACAGGAAAGACGCATACCATCGCCAACCTACTCGGCCATCTTCTTGCCCACGGCAAGACCGTACTTGTAACCAGCCACACTACCAAAGCCCTTCGTGTTCTTCGCGAGAAGGTTGTCGAAGAACTTCGTCCACTTTGCGTCAGCGTTCTCGACCGCGACGCGGAGAGCCGCCAACAACTTGAAGAGTCCGTCAAAGGTATCATCCACGGATTAGCGACTTCTCGTGAAGAGCATTTGCGTCAGGCAGGACAAGCCGATGCCGCACGCCATCAAACCTGGAAGAAACTAAAACTCATTGAGCAAGAACTTCGAAGGTCCATCCGCGACCAGTATGATGACATCGTCATCGGTGGTGAAACTATATCCCCCGTCGCCGCCGCTCGACTCATACACTCCGAAGGTACATCCCACGCTTGGCTACCCGGTCCACTTGAATCCGGCCACGTCTGCCAGCTGTCACC
>JBBTRQ010000038.1:0-36566 GCA_038065075.1 Patescibacteria group bacterium | reverse complement strand
GGCAGGAAGATCCGGCGCGTGCCGAATTCCGACTCACCGCTCAACCAGTTGGCGGCCATGACGACCGACTCAGGCTGGTTGTGCAGAACCTCCCGCTGGATGTCCGGGTACTTTCCCGGCAGGATGCCCAAGAGGACGAAGCCGAAACCCAACAGGTTGAGCTGGGAGGCACAGTCGATCCGGTAGCACACCGGCTCGGACATGGCGATCTTCGCACCGCGCTCGCGCAATGCGCCCATGCGCAGGATCGTCATGCGCTTGGCCACGTCGCGCTTGCGGTGCGGACGGGTCACGATGAGACCGCCCAGTTCCCACACGCCTGCATGACCCTCGTAGGGCGCGGCGCGCGAGAAACCGACCGTCTCTCCCGTCTGATCGTGGACGGCGACGACGTAGATGTACGCGGGGTTGAGCTCTCTGACCGGGTAGGGGTAGGACTCCCCGTACTCGTCCCAGAGCATTCGATTGACATGAGGAATGTCCGCGGCCTGAGCCGGCCGCAGGGTGTAAGGATGTGTATTTTCATCTTCCAGAGTTACGCGCGAGGCCAGCATGGCACCTCCAGTTGAATGTCTTCCCACACAAACCTCTCTCAAGGCTTATGCAGGAAGACATCCTGTTGCTAGGTCGACGCCTGAAACGCTCGAACAGCACGGCGGCAAATTTCCTCGAACACGGGAAGGCTCTGTGTTTCTAGCCATTCATGGGGACTATGTTGATCTCCCGAGACAGGTCGAGACACGATAATTGGGATTCCGAGGCTGGTGAAAAATCGTCCATCGTTTGAGCCGCAATGTTTGTTAAACGAAGCGGACGTCCCGAGCACCTCTTTAACACACGACGCGTATGTTTTTACGAACGGATCCTCTTGATCCGTGTAAATCATCTCGCCACTCACCCGAACACTCACCTGTGCGAGATCCCCGACGGCGTGCTTCACACGCTCAAGTAACTCTTGTGGGCTTGCCTCTTCCGTAAACCGGATATCCAGATCACAGGTCGCCTCTCCCGCAATTTGGTTTGCAGCCTCGCCCCCGGCTATCACCCCGATGTTGCACGTGTGGTACCAGTAATCATCGGCCGTGGCCTTGGTGGGAATCACCTCACGAACCTTCTGATAGGCCGCAATCAATTTGTCGATGGCGTTCTCACCCAACCATGGACGAGAACCATGTCCCGTTTTTCCGTGGGAGGTCAGGTGCAGGAGCAAGACTCCCTTATTGATGAGCACGATGTCGTCTGGCGCCTGTCCTCCATCAGGAACGATCGCGACCTGACATCGATACCCCACTTCGTTCAGGAGATAATTCACTCCGTTGAGGCCACCAATCTCCTCGTCTGTGGTGAGCATCAACGCGATGCTCGGCGGGTTTTCCTGCTCGGCGAGATCTTTGAGCATCTGCATCATGACCACACACTCACTCTTCATGTCGCATACACCACGACCAAACATTTTGGTTCCCTCATAGCGAGGTTCGAAGAGCTCGTCAGGGGCAGGCACGACATCGAGGTGGCCAACAAGCATAATATCTGGCGAGAGCGTTTCCTGTGTGGTGATGACGATTGAGGGCTTCCCTCCGGACTCGTAGCGTTTGATCACAAGCGAAGAACCTCGAAAAAAATCTTCGATGTAATCGACACTGCGCGTAAGCTCCTCTGGTCGATCCGCCGTTGTCTTTATGCGGATTAACTCTTCTGTGATAGAAATGATGGATGAGTTCATAGATGAGAAAACCACCGGATTTCCCGGTGGTTTATGATGATTGATGAAATAAATCAATGCATTATGCCACCGAGTGGAAACCGAACACGAGAAGGATACCGAGGAGAATCTCGGCACCGATCGCGCGTGGCATAATCATGGCTTGTGAATACATATCTATCTCTAGGCTAGCCATGCCTGATTTTTTTGTCAAACTTTTGATGTGGAAAAAGAAAAGAGGCCGCGGTGGCCTCAAGGCGTGATGAACTCCTCTTTGCAGTAGCGCTTGAGAGGTTCGAGGTCAGGCGTCACGTGAACCAAGTCGAACGTGAGATCCGTACGGGGAGGACGGTACACTCGCAGGAAGTCCATAGGCTCAGACTCTCCACGTGTGAAGCCTGGAAGGAGCGCGGCAAACCGGTACCCTCTCGCGCGCAGGGAGCGGCGGTGCTTGAGCGCGGAGGAGTGGTTGAGCGGGATATCGACGAAGTCTGCGCAACGAATCCCGTGAACGACCTTCCCGTGCTTGACGAGAGGATCGACGATCGTAGACACGCGCGCCTCCCAGGGCGGAACCAATGCCCCTGGCTCCGTGACCAGACAGAGCGCTTCCCTGTCCCCTGGCTGCAAGAACAGTTCACGGCTCCCGAAACCCGTTCCCCCATTGAGGTTCGTAACCATCAAGAGCAATGAAAGCGGCTGCGACCCCAGAACCTCTGGACGGATCCATGGATGGATGAACGGCAAGAGGCCGTACGGCTTGAATCCGAAGTTGTGCAGGTTGCGCTGAGAGGCGCAGTCCTCGTAGCAGGTAACGGCTTCCGAGACGAGGGTCTTCACCCCCATGCGACGCAGACGCTCAATCCGCTCCACGGTGAACGCTCGGGCGATACCGTGCTGACGTGAGGCGAGCTCGACCACCAGAGAGCAGAGCTCCCAGACGTGGACGTAGACGCCGTAGGGCGCGGCACGAGCGAAGCCGACGATTCGACCATCCCGCACCGCGACCAGATTGATGTGACTCGAGGAAAACTGTGTCATCAAGTACGGGTACCCTTCCCCGTACTCGACCTTGAACAGCGTGTTGATCGCTGGGATATCTCGATCCGTCGCGTCGCGAATGAAGAACTCAGACATGCACCCTCCATGTTCAGAAAACAAAACGACCGCCCGGAAGGGGCGGTCGTCAACAATCAGGAGACTGTTATGACAAACACACCCCGCGGTGGCGGAAGAAGAAGCTAAAGAAAAATGTGTTTGTCTGTTGCATACCTAGAGTCAAGCTAGCAAGGAATCGTGAAGGGCGTCAAGTGAATTAAACTCCCTCCCCAAAAATGAATCGGTCGGTAATCTTTTCGTAGTCGAAGAGTTCGGCGTCAGAAAAGAATCGTTTCACCTCAGTCACGGCCGATTCAGGAGAGTCTGAGGCGTGGATGAGGTTGGAAGGCACATTCATGGAGAAATCGGCACGGATGGTTCCTGCATCAGCCTGCCGAGGGTTGGTCGAACCGACGATCTTGCGAATCTCGGAAACCGCGTCATAGCCCTCAAGCACCATGCCCACGACCGGCGTCTGCATCATGAACTGTTTAATGCTGGCGAAAAATGGTTTATCGGTGAGATGAGCGTAATGCTCATCAAGAAGTTCGCTGGTGAGGCGAATAAACTTGAGTCCAACGATCTTAAGACCCTTCATCTCAAATCGGCGAATGATCTCGCCCAAGAGGTCGCGCTGAAGCGCATCGGGTTTGAGGAGTACGAGTGTTTGTTGTTTCTCAGCCATACGGTTTGATAATAAATTTGTCCAGAAAGTATCACGAGATTCCTAAAAAGGCAATGGCGCAGGTAGCACGTGGGGCTCGCCATCATAGGATGTAAGTAGAACATCGCGATCGAGATCGGTCCGGAATATCGTGGCGCCGAGATCTTCGAGCCGCTCTATAACAACCGGATGTGGGTGGCCATAGGTATTCTCGCGTCCCATGGAAATGAGGGCAACTTCCGGCGTGATCGTTTCAAGAAATTTCCAGGATGTTGAGGTGAGACTGCCATGATGGCCGACTTTCAAGACGTCGATGTCGCCGACACGCGAACCGACCGACTCCTCGACAATCGCTTCGGCGTCACCCGTAAATAAGACTCGAGTTTCGCCGTACTCTAGGACGAAGTTGATCGAGAAGTTGTTGCGCTTCTCCGGATAGGTTCCCTCTTGAGAGCCGTCGGGCCAGAGAATGGTGAGAGTAACGTCGCCCATTCGTATGACATCACCCATGTTCAAAAGTGTCCGATCGGACCGTATTGTTTCTTGACGATCGACGAACGCGTCAGCCTGTGGTGTGTGAGCACCGACTCCCGTCTCGTAGATTGTCCCGACGTCGTAACGGTCGAGCACACCCACGAGTCCCGTGACGTGGTCGGCATCGGGATGCGTGAGGAGAACCGCGTCCAGTGTTCGATCCCATGGGGGAAGTAAACTTCCGAGTTTCGCGAGGACGGAATCGTCGGGTCCCCCATCGACCAACATCTGCTCGCCGGTTGGAAATTCGATGAAGAACGCGTCGCCCTGGCCGATGTCGAGCATCCAGACGCGCAGGGGTTGTTCCTGCCAAGGAAAAATAAACTCGGCCGCGCTCGCCCATAACACTATCGACAACACAAACCCCGCAACGATCAGGAGGATCGTGGAACGTGTCGCGTGAAGCGTGGAGCGTTTAGGTGCGGCTCGGGGCATAAAAATCTTCATATCCCCTTCAGGGGCGTCGGATTAGACGGGCCTAAAGGCCCTAAGAAAAACCACCGCAATCAGGCCAGCGACGATTACCGCAAGAACTCTGGCATGAGCTACTTGCGCGAGCGCGAAGGGAATCGACCCAAACACTTCAATGACACGCAACATCACGTTGGACAGTGCCCAGGCAGGCAACCCCACATAGGGTCCGACTTGTCCCTCGAAGCCCAAAGGGCGAAGTGGGATCGGCCCTAATGTGCCCCCCACGAGAATGGCCACGCCCGTCGCGGCCATCGCATACGGCACGAGCGGGAGCACGAGGAGATTGGCGAACGGAGAGACAAGCGAGATCGTGCCAAAGTTCCAGAGCACGATCGGGAGCGTGAACACCGTTGCCGCAAGCGAACCGGCAAAGGTCTCTCGCAGACCCAGCGTGTCCGGGATGAATTCGAGTCGCTCGCTCCACGGCTTGGTGAGCGTCACGATCGCGATCGTAGCCACAAACGACAACTGGAATCCAACGTCGTACAGCAACAGAAGTGGATTGAAGAACAGCATGACGCTCGCGGTCAGGAGAAACACATTGAGCATGTACGCTTTGCGCGAGATCCATTTTCCGAGCACAACAAGCAGGCCCATGATGCCCGCGCGCACCACGGCCGCAGAAGCGCCGGCGATGATGACATACAGAACAAGCAAGATCGTCGTGAGGATGAGTCCTCGGCGCCGGCCGAGCCGAGTCGATAGAATAAACCCGAGAAACATCACCGAGAAAATCGACACGTTATAACCCGACGCGGCGAGGATATGCGACGTGCCTGTTGCGCGGAAGTCGTCTTTGAGATCGCCGGAGAGCGCCGTCGACCCGCCAAACAAAAGACCCGAGAGAAACGACGCATGAGGCTCTGGAAGAACATCGCGCACGGTGTCTGTCGCAAACGCTTTGATCGTCAGGATGACGCCGACGACCGACGTGCCCGAAGACGTATGAACGTCGACATACTGTGGCTGGAAACAGACGGCGTAGATTCCCTTGGTCGCGAGATACGTGTCGTAGGCAAATCCCTCAAAGGGTTCCGGTCTTTCGACACGACAATTGAACACCAGCCGGTCTCCGTAATCGACTTCTGGATACAGTGGCATCCACACGAGCAACTTCCCCTCGCGTGGATCCTCGACGTACTTCACCTCGTCGAGCACCACGCGCTGGCCGTCGACTCGGCGCTCGACCTCGGCACTGATCACGCCTTCGACTCGAACCGCGGAACTCGGGACGTCGGCAATCGAAGGAGGCTCATGAGGGATCAGATCATAGACGAGCACGCCAAAACAAAACACCGCCAGAATACAGGCGAGTGTTTTAGATGGCGAATGAAAGACGCGACGCACCACATCGACCACGCAGGCTAAAGCCTGCGGCTACCGTTTATCTCTCTTCCCAATCCTACTCCGTGGTAGGTAAATCCAAGATCGCCTAGATGTAAGTCGGCGAGATGGTTACGGCCGTCAAAGATGCGCGGCTCGAGCATCAAGTCCTTGAGGGTTGAAAACGAGACGTCGCGGAACTCGGGCCACTCCGTCAGGACAACAAGGGCTTCAGCCCCCATGGCCGCATCAACGGCGGTAGGAGCAAACGTGACCGACTCGGCAAGAACTTGCTTTGCGTTTTCTGTTGCCTTTGGATCATACGCGACAACCTCGGCCCCCTGCGCGCACAAGCGTTGAGCTATGTCGACGGCGGCCGACTCACGCACATCGTCCGTGTCCGGCTTGAACGCGAGTCCCCACACAGCAATGCGTCGACCCTTCACGCCGTGCAACTCTTCCACGAGCCGCTTGAAGAACAAATCCCTCTGCCGAGCGTTCACTTCGATGACAGAAGAAAGAAGTTTGAACGTATACCCATGAGAGCCAGAAAGCTGTTCGAGGGCGGAAACGTCTTTGGGGAAACACGAGCCACCGTAGCCGATGCCCGCGCGCAGGAAGTGCGGACCGATGCGGGGATCTAATCCGATCCCATGCGCGATGTCACGCACATCCGCCCCCACACGGTCAGCAAGGTTGGCGATCTCATTGATGAACGAAATTTTTGTGGCGAGAAACGCGTTGGCGGCGTACTTGATGAGCTCGGCAGATTCAATCGACGTGATCACGCGTGGCGCCTTGATCCCCTCATGGAGTTTGTCGATCGTTTGCGCGGCAATGCCATCGTCCGCTCCGATCACCACACGATCAGATGCAAGAAAATCTCGCATGGCCGTTCCCTCGCGCAAGAACTCTGGAACAGAAACGATATGAATCAGACTCGTGAGTTGCTCACGTCCCGCCTGGGTCATGGCCGCTCTGATACGCTCGAGAACCTGTCGATTCGTTCCAACCGGCACCGTACTCTTCACGACGACAACGGCCTCGTGCTCGAGAAACGTCCCTACTTGATCCGCCGCCGCAAACAACGCACGGAGATCCGCCTCACCGGTAGACTTTGGTGGTGTTCCCACCGCGAGCATGATGACGTCGGCTCCCCCGATCACATCCTTCAGATCCGTCGTGAACAAAATTCGACCCTGTGCCTGCACCTCTTTGAGTGCCTGCGCAACACCCGGTTCATAAAAAGGCACCTCGCCCAAATCCAATCGGGCAATCTTCCCGGCATCAATATCAACGCAAGCAACGTTATGACCGAGCTTTGCGAATCCCACACCGGTGGTCAGGCCCACATAGCCAGTTCCAATCATGACAAGATTCATAGTTCGACAGGCTCACTATATATACGGCCATGAGCTTAACAAATGTGTTCAATCTGCGCTAGGATGGATCCACTATGTCCTCCACCACCCCCGCTGAACAACTTTTGCTCGAGCTTCTGGCTATCCCTTCCGTCTCGGGTACGGAGGCCGCTGTTGTCGATTGGCTTGCCCATCGACTCGGGAAGGACTTTGTCATCACGCGCATCCCGGCCGGTGACGGACGTGATTCGCTTCTGTGTCTGCGAGGAACACCTCGAGTCTTACTGTGTGCGCACATCGACACGGTTCCTGGTGTCGTTGCGGTACGAACGAACGAGACCGCGATCTTTGGACGTGGTGCCTGCGACAACAAGGGCGCCGCCGCCGCCATGATCGTCACGGCAGAAGATGCCGCTCACAACGGACAGCAGGACTTCGGTCTCTTGTTTACGGTCGGTGAAGAGACAACCTTCGATGGAGCCATGGCGGTCGCGAAGTATTTCGAGGAACAACACATTAAACCGGATCGCATCATCATCGGCGAACCGACTGACCTCAAGGTCGTCACCGGACAGCGGGGCATCTACGTCCCAAAAATTGAATGCACCGGAATCGCAGAACACTCCTCAACCGACACACCCAACTCCGCCATCCACAAACTCGTGAATCTTCTCTCTAAACTTCTCACCCACTCGTTCCCCGAGACGACGTATCACGTTGGACTCATCCAAGGTGGAACTGCTGACAACGTCGTTGCAGGACACGCCTCTGCAACACTTGCGTTTAGATCGACACAGACGGATATCAAAGAGCAGGTCGAGGCTGTCCTCGCAGAAATCGGCATCGAACACACTCTCACAGCCGAACTCGACATCAAGGCTGTCGACCATACACCAGAAGGTCAGCCAAAACAGACGGTCAGTTACTTCACCGAGATGGCACTCCTCCCAAATAGCTTCGTCGTGGGTCCTGGATCGATCAAGAACGCTCACACGGATAACGAGTTCGTGTCCCGAAGCGAGCTCAACCAAGCCGTGGAACTCTACAAAGGATACTTAAACTCCCGCTCATAGGCGGGAGTTTTGTTTACGGATTTTTGCCGAAGACCTCTTTGTAGAACGCCTCGTAGCTTGGTCGATGGTACTTCGCGCGTAGCAACTGAAACCGCAGAGTCTGCTCGAAACGATACAGCTCACCTCTGTCGACCAAATCAAGTAGCTCGTTGAAACTCACCAAGCGCGGAGTGATGCGCTCGCCCGCGTCCGTGTGCGGCTCGCCTGCGATGTAGCCGCCACGCCCGATGTATACGTACATATCCCATTGCACCGATTGAAGTGGCGCTTGAACGTGGTACAGATCCCAGCTCTCCACCGTGTAACCTGTCTCTTCCAACAGCTCGCGCGACATGGCAGCCTCGTGAGCCTCGCCATCGTCTACACAGCCGCCCGGCAACGACAGAAATGGCCGCGGCACGTGCGGCTGTTCTTCTTCTTGAATGAGAATCTTGTCGCCCACCACAACCAGCGCCTCCACGGTGTCTGCACGCTTGATCATCTCAAATGTCTGCTCGCTGTCGTCAAACATCTGCTGCTGCCATTGATAGAGTTCATAGCGCAAACCTTTGAAGACCAACCGTGCATGCTCTGGGATTTTGGCCATACTTATTTCACCACGATGTTTAGGATGCGACCTGGGACGTAAATGATCTTCACGATCTCTTTGCCCTCCAGATGCTTCTGTACTTTTGCGTCGGCAGTCGCAAGTTTCTTGGCCGTCGCTTCATCCGCCATGGGCGAAAGTCGAATCGTTGCGCGCGCCTTGCCGTTCACCTGCACACCCATTTCAACTTCGTCCTGCACCAAGAGGCTTGCGTCAAACTCTGGCCATGCCTGTTCCTCGACAATTCCATTCTCGCCGATCTTCTCCCAGCACTCGTTGGCAAGATGCGGCGCAAATGGGCCGAGCACGGTCAAGATTTTTTTGAGAGTCACTTGAGAAACATACCGCTCGATGAAATTCGATGGTTCATTCCTGTCCACCACTTCCGCCGTCAACTCTTTAAACAAACTCATGAATGAAGAAACAGCTGTGTTGAACTTGAAAGACTCAATGTCGTTGCTCACTTTATAGAGGTACGGTTCTACGAGTCCGTCATACTCTTCCGATTTATCTGACTCCTGTCGATCGACCCATCTCTGCACATACCTCTCAACCTTGTCGAGGAATCGACGTACACCGATGAGCCCGTTTAAGCTCCATGGCACTGGCTCCTCAAATGGCCCCATGAACAAAATGTACATGCGCAACGAATCCGCGCCGTAGTCGCGCACAATCTCGTCGGGATTCACGACGTTGCCTTTGGACTTGCTCATCTTGGTTCCATCCTGCGCGAGGATCAAGCCGTGCGAGTGACGACGCTTGTAGGGTTCGGGCTCAAACACGTGTCCGCGATCAAACAAGAACTTGTGCCAGAATCTCGAATACAACAAGTGGAGGGTGGTGTGCTCCATGCCGCCGTTGTAGAGATCGACGGGCATCCAGTATTTGAGCGCCTCTGTGGACGCGAATGCTTGATTGTTGTGTGCATCGACGTAGCGCAGGAAGTACCAACTCGATCCCGCCCAGTTGGGCATGGTGTCGGTTTCTCGTTTCGCCGGACCTCCACAGGTTGGACAGGTCGTGTTGACCCAGTCTGTTATCGCCGCGAGCGGCGACTCGCCTGTGTCGGTCGGTTCGTACTTATCGACATCTGGTAACACAACCGGAAGTTGTTCCACGGGGACAGGAATCCAACTTCCCTTTTTTCTCTCGTCATTGCGAGGAGCCGAAGGCGACGAAGCAATCATTTCATCAGAGGATTGCTTCGCTTCGCTCGCAATGACGGGGGGGCAATTATCACACCACACCAGCGGAATCGGCTCCCCCCAATAACGCTGGCGGGAGAAGACCCAGTCGCGGAGTTTGTACTTGACCGACCGACGTGCACCAACCTTCTCGACGATCTCCCACTTTGCCTCCTCGCTCTTCATGCCATTAAACTCTCCAGAATTGACCATCAATCCGTCACCAACAAAGCAATCGCTGACGATTCTCACGTCACTCTGCATGGCATTGGAGATACCGATGTCTTGATGAATCATCACCTGTAACGGTTCAGGTTGAATAACGGTCACGACCGCCAGTTCAAACTTCTTGGCAAACTCGAAGTCTCTCTCGTCGTGAGCCGGTACCGCCATGATCGATCCTGTTCCGTAACCACCGAGCACATAGTCGGCAACCCAGACAGGAATCTCTTTGCCATTGGCAGGATTGATCGCCACCACGCCGGTATCGACACCGGTTTTTTCCTTTCCTTCCGCCGTGCGATCTATCTCTTCACGCTTCAACGAGACGGCAACGTACTCGCGGACTTGCTCACTCGCATTCCATCCCACATCGATCCACTTCTGCGCGACCTCTGGCGACACGACCAAAAATGTCGCGCCGAAAATCGTGTCGGGACGAGTTGTAAAGACGGTGACCACTCCACTCTGTGGCCTCCCTCCCACCCCCCCTAGCCCCCCCTCGGGCAGGGGGGGTACCTGAAAATCAATCTCCGCGCCTTCACTCTTCCCAATCCAGTTGCGCTGCTGCACTTTGATCTTCTCCATGTAATCCACTGTATCGAGATCCTCGAGCAGACGATCGGCATATTTTGTGATCGCGATCATCCATTGCTCCTTGTCGCGCTTTTGTGTGTCTCCACCGCATCGCTCACATTTCCCGTTCACGACTTCTTCGTTGGCGAGTCCGATCTTGCAGGAGAGGCACCAGTTAATCGGCTGCTTTGTTTTGTAAGCGAGGCCGGCCTTGAAAAACTCCAGGAACATCCATTGCGTCCATTTGTAATACTCGGGATCTGTCGTGTTCACTTCGCGCGACCAATCAAACGAAAGCCCGAGACTCTTGAGCTGACGGCGGAACGTGTCGGTGTTCTCACGCGTAATGTCCTGCGGCTTGCGCCCGGTCTTGATCGCATAGTTCTCCGTCGGCAACCCAAAGGCATCCCAGCCGATCGGGTACAACACGTTATAACCTTGATGGCGACGTTTGCGTGATACAACATCGAGCGCTGTGTATGACCGAGGGTGGCCGATGTGCAGGCCGGCTCCAGACGGATACGGGAACTCGATCAAACAATAAAACTTCGGTTTATCACCGAAGTCAGGCGCGTGAAACACACCGCCACGCTCCCAACGCTCCTGCCATTTCTTTTCGATTTCTTGATGGTTGTAGGCCATAGTCTGCCTATTTAACCACGGCAGACTGGATTCTCTCAAGCGCGATCACGAACGCGGCGCGGCGCAGGTCGGTCTTGAGACTCGTGGCTCTCTCGAAAATTCCATTCGCCTCCTTCTCCATCATGCCTTTCAATTTTGTAAACACCTCCGTCTCGCTCCAGTGCTCTCCCTTCAAATTCTGTTCCCACTCAAACGTCGAGACCGTAACGCCGCCGGAGTTGGCGAGGATGTCTGGGACGACGGGAATGCCTCGAACAAATAGCTGGTCATCGGCCTCCGGGGTCGTTGGGCCGTTTGCGAGCTCGAACACAACCTTGGCCTGGATGCGACTCGCATTGTCCTCGCGGATCTGGTTCTCAAGCGCGGCAGGAATCAATAGGTCGCATGGGACATAGAGGACCTCTTCCGAAGCAACGGTCTGTGCGCCCGCAAACCCGCTGACCGAACCGGTCGCTTTCTTATGTTCGTACAACGCGGCGACATCCAACCCGTTCTCGTTCACGACCGCAGCCTTGGAGTCGGACACAGCGATGATCTTGTGTCCGGCCTTGCTCCAGATATCTGCCGCGTGCTCGCCTGCATTTCCAAATCCCTGAATCACCACTCGACACGAGGCTGGCAATCCAAGTTTCTCTCGCAACGCTTCAAACACATAGAACCCCCCTTGTGCCGTCGCGGTGCCGCGACCTTCTGATCCACCGTTCTCAATCGGCTTCCCGGTGATGACCGCGCCCGTCGTGTCTCCCGTCGCCTTGGCAAACTCGTCTGCCATCCACGCCATAATCTCCGGCGTGGTGTTCACATCCGGCGCCGGCACATCTTTTTGTGGACCCACGACATCGGCCATGCGACGCATCCACCCTCGAGATAATTTTTCGAGTTCAGACTTCGAAAGCTCTTTTGGATTCACGGTTACTCCTCCCTTACCGCCACCCATAGGGATATTTGCGACCGCACACTTGAGTGCCATCCAAAACGCGAGCGCTTTCACCTCCTCGATGTCGGTGTCTTGATGGTAGCGAATACCTCCCTTGTAGGGACCTCGCGCGTTGTTGAACTGCACGCGATAGCCTTCAAAGATCCTCAAACTCCCGTCGTCCATCTTCACGGGAATGGAGATCCTAATTTGACGATCTGGATGAGCGACTCGCGTGAGGAAGTCCGGAGAAAAAGACACGAGAGACGTTGCACGAGAAAGTTGTGACAGAGCATTTTGAAATGGGTTGTTCATAGTGAGAATCAGGATACACCCGCGGCTGAAAAAGAAAATCCTACCGCCTCGCGTCAAACCTTTTGAAAACGGAAAAGCTGAACCAGTGGGATGATCAGGGCAATCGTCATGACGCTTCCCAGGATCAGATACCCATAGGCCGCGGAGGCGTCTGTGGTCACAAACCCGTACAGGGCAATGGTCAGAACGCCAACAAGATTGCGTATAAAATTACTCATGGACAGGAGCGTTGCCCGCGAACTCGTTTGCGTCGACTGATTGATATAGTCATTCCAACGACAGGCCGCGGTCGAGGCCGTAGAGAACGAGGATCGGGAGCGCGAATCGCTTCAACAACGCGCGGAAGAGATAATACTTTTTGATGTCTGCATGGAGCGCCATCGAGTGTCGTGTCAGTCGATAACGAAATCCATTCTACCTTCTTGCTCAACCAAGCGCCAAAGTCTGTTCACAAAAGTATTCAACATTGACGGGTCGAGACGGCAGTGACAGGATGAAAATATATGGAGGGACAATTTCTTACAAGACAAGACCTTGTATCGGCACTCACCGAACTGAAAGGCTGGCTGCTTGGAACATTAGATCAGCGTTTCCGAGAAGTGAGCCAGCAATTCAAGACGGTTGACGAGCGGTTTGATGCCGTCGACGATCGATTCGACAGGGTCGACGATCGATTCGACAGGGTCGATGCTAGGTTCGACAGGGTCGATGCTAGATTTAGCGAGGTCGATGCGCGGTTTGATAAAGTCGACGCAGAGTTTGATGATCTCGGCCTGATGATTAAACAAGGATTTGATGAAGTTGATGAGCGGTTTGATAACGTCGATGGACAGTTCCAAGACCTGGCCGTAATGGTCAAACAAGGATTCGACGAAGTCGACGAACATAACGGTCGTGTTGAAAGATGCCTGGGAAACCACACAACGAGAATTCTTGCCCTCGAATCAAAACAACCGGCCTGACCGGTTGTTTGTTTTTATTCCTGATTCTCGAGCCAGCGTTCGGCATCCAGCGCGGCCATACAGCCGGTTCCGGCCGCGGTAATGGCCTGTCGATATTTGTGATCAGCGACGTCCCCTCCGGCGAACACACCTTCCACGCTCGTCGCGGTCGAACCAGGCTTCGTAACGATGTATCCTTTTACATCAAGTTCAAGCTGTCCTTCAAACAACTGTGTGTTGGGTTTGTGGCCGATGGCGACGAAGAGCCCCTCGGCGGCCATCTCGCTCTCCTGATTGGTTTGGTTGTTGAAGATGCGAACCCCCGTCAACTTGGTTCCATCCCCAAGGACTTCGCGAACTTCCGTATTCCACAAGAAATCGATCTTAGGATTCTTCATCGCGCGCTCCTGCATGATCTTTGAGGCCCGCAGGCTATCTCGTCGGTGAATGACCGTTACCTTCTTGGCGAACCTGGTGAGGAAGTTCGACTCTTCCATGGCCGCGTCACCCCCGCCGACGACGAGAATTTCTTTGTCCTTAAAAAAGAACCCATCGCAGGTGGCACACGCGGAGACACCATGACCTTGATATTTCTCTTCTCCGGGCACACCAATCCACATGGCTTGGGCGCCGGTACAAATGATTAAGGCATTGGTCTGATAGGTCCCATTGGTCGTATTAATCCCAAATGGCCGCTTTGAGAGATCCACACGCACAACGTCTTCCGACAAAATCCGCGTCCCGAATCGCGCCGCCTGTGCCTTAAACTTCTCCATCATCTCTGGACCCGTAAGGCCTTCGGGGAAACCGGGAAAATTTTCCACGTCTGTCGTCAGCATGAGCTGACCACCCGGCTGACCGCCAAGACGCTGGCCCTCAAACAACAACGGATTCATGTTGGCACGAGCCGCGTAGATCGCCGCCGTGTATCCGGCAGGACCGGATCCAATGATGATGACTCGTTCAGGAGACATACTTCTCAATCTTGGCACGCAACGCTTCCTTGCTCATGGAGCCGGAAAATTGTTCCGCGACTTGGCCGCTCTTAAAAATGATGAACGTCGGGATCGAGAGGATATTGTATTTCTGTGCGATCTCAGAATGCTCGTCGACATTCACTTTTCCGATGAGGACTTCTTCCATTTCTCCCGCGAGTTCCTCCACGATCGGTGACATCACCTTACAAGGACCACACCACGGCGCCCAAAAATCGACGAACACAGGTTTATCGGCGCCAAGAACGGCGGCGTCAAAATTCTCAGAGGTAAATGTGTGCTCAGGCATAGGGGAAAGTAGAAGGTAGAAAGTAGAAAGTAGATTAACGAAGGCTGATACCTTCGATTTTTAATTCTTTCGTGATGCGATCTTCGGTATACGTTTCAACAAGGTCTCCTTCTTCCGGCTTTACTTTGCCTTTGTAGCTCATACCGATTTCCTGTCCGGCTTGCGCTTCTTTGAGTTCCGCGCGACCAAGCTGAAGGCTGACAATGCTTCCTTCTCCGATGTACTCCCCATTTCGCGACAATCGAACCTTCGCGCCTCGATGGATCTTCTCGCCCTTCACACGGCCACCGACGATCCATCCACCATCGATCTTCTTGAAGTTCTTCACGACCTCGAAGCGTCCTTGTTCTTCAATCACCGTCTCGGCCGGCAGGCGCTTCTTGAGTTCCTCAATCACGTCTTCAAACAATTTGTAAATAATCTTGTACTCGCGCAAATCCACTTCCTTATCCCGCGCCAATTCCTGTGCTCCTCCACTGGGTCGGACATTGAATCCGATCACGATCGCCTGTGAGCCCGCGGCGGTATTGATATCCGCGTCCGTGATGTTGCCCAAACCTTTCTGGACCACCTTCACGCCGACCTGTTCATGCTTGATCTTATCAAGCATGCCCAAAATGGCTTCTAGAGATCCAAGCACGTCCGCGCGGATGATAAGGTTCACGACTTGCTTGCCTTCCTCCCCTGGTTGCTCCTCATCCGTGCTCTTCACGACGTGTCGGATCGACGCGACCTCTTCTGTCGCCTTGAGGCTGGAGTCTGTCGATTTCATCTTTTTGAGTTCCTTGATGTCTGAAGGCACCTCCATGACGTCGCCCACGGAGGGCGCGAGTTTCCATCCAATAATTTTCGCCGGGGTTGAAGGCGTCGCCGTGACGAGTGTCTCCCCTTTCCAGTTTTGCATGGCACGCACGCGACCAAACTGCGTGCCGCGCACGCCCAAGTCGTCACCAATATGAAGCGTGCCGCTTTGAACGAGAACCGTGGCGATGGGACCTGATCCCGGGTTCACATTTGATTCAATCACCGTGCCGATCGCCCGACCGTTTGGGTTGGCAACGATCTTCTCTTTCTCCATCTCTTCGACCAACAGAAGCATATCAAGCAGTTGCTCGATGTTGGTTCCCGCCTTGGCGCTTAAGGGCACCATGATGGTTTTTCCACCCCAATCCTCAGGAACAAGTTCCAGTTCGGAAAGTTGTGTTTTTACTTTTTCGATGTTTGCCTCCTCGCGATCGATCTTGTTGAGCGCGACCACGAACGGCAGCCCGGCGGACTTGATGATGTTGATGGCCTCCTTGGTTTGTGGCTGGACACCGTCGTCGACAGCCACCACAAGAATCGCGATATCCGCGACCTTGGCGCCACGCGAACGCATCACGGTAAACGCCTCGTGTCCCGGTGTGTCGATAAACGTCAGCAACTTCGGGATCCCTCGACTCGCTTCGCTCGCTCGGGATGATGCATCACCCTTCGGGTAATGCATCACTTGGTAGGCGCCGATGTGCTGGGTGATGCCGCCGGCCTCCGTGTCCATCACGTTGGTTTTGCGAATGGCATCCAAGAGCCGGGTCTTTCCGTGGTCGACGTGTCCCATGACCACGATGACTGGCGGGCGGCGCACAAGATTGTCCTTCTGCTCGCCCTCAACGCGGCCTCGAATTTTTTCTAAACCTTCAACATCCTCCATGACAGTCATCCCGTCCTGACGAACCGCCTTGTACCCGAGGTCCTCGGCAAGAATAGACGCCGTATCAAAATCAATGCGCTCGTTGATGGCGGCGAGGATGCCGTTCTTCATGAGCTCCTGCATGACGCGTGGAACAGGAAGATCCATGGCCGAAGCAAAGTCACGCACCGTCATCACGGCAGGGAGCGTGACGGGCTTACGCTCGGCATCCGGAATATCACGACGAGCGGCTTGTGCTTTCTGGTCGCGAACCTTTTCCGCGAGTCGTTCCTTGCGTCGCATCTCATTCCACGCTTCCGTGATCGCCTGTGCCTGTCGGTTGTCGATTTTCAGCGCCTTTTTTCCAACCGCAAATCCCAATAGGGGAAGCTTCTCATGCAATTCCTCTGGTCGGACGCGGAGCCTTCGAGCAAGTTCTGTGATGTTCATGGGAGATTTTTTATTCAATCGCTCCAAAGGTTAGCGAAAAAAAGGAAATTGGTCAACGAACGAGATCGTAGTGAGATCGTAGACGATAAAAAGAAAAAGGACTAAGGATCCAAGTGCCAGAGCATGGCACAGAGTCTTAGTCCTAAGCGCTAGGGCTTGCGGGTCGTGAGGACCCAACGGAGCTCGGGATTCCACTGGTAGGCGGGGTGACCGCTGTTGGTCAAGAGCCTCAGGCCGCCCTCGTCGTGGAAGACGCAGAAGACGCTCAGGCAGCCGTCGGAGACCGCGATCGCTTCCATGGCGATACGGCGGTAATCGCCGGCCGGCTGGTCGTCGAACTGGTCGGCGAGGGCGAGTCCCGTCTCGGCCGGGCAGGGGTAGAGGCCGAAGGTGGCCGTGCGCTCGATGAACTCAGCGTAGGTGTAGACCTGGGTGAAGCCCAGATCCTCTCCGCTCACGTCCACGAGCGGGAGCTCGATCTCCTGCTGGGAGCAGGTGACCTTCGAGGCGATGCCTCGCGCCCACCTGCTGATCTTGCGGCCGCCACCCTCGATGGAGGCGAGGTAGACCTCGGGGGTCGGATGTCGCCCCAGGGTGGCCGTGCGCCAGATGGGGAACACGGTCTGGTGGACGATCACCCGTCCGCCGTTTTGGAGGAACCGGACGAACTCCGGCCCGACGTTCGCGATGTCGTTGATGAGGGGCTGGAGCGAAATCTCGCCCCAGGGGGTGCGCTTCATGAGCTCACCCATGAGCTCTCCGACCTGTCCGATGAGAGACATAGCTTCTCCTGCCGTGGTAGCCTACCTCTCCGATGCGGGATGCGCCGGTAGCAAACCTTGGCCACAGCGGTATGCATCTCTGTGTCATTTCGAGCGAGCGTAGCGAGTCGAGAAATCTCGAATTCGAGATCCCTCGGCTCCCGTTGGTCGCTCGGGATGACACAGTTGACGGATACCGCCATAGCCAAAATGACACTAGACTATAATCAAATTATGCCAAAAAGTCAAGCAATCGACCAGGAAGCTACCGCAAAACAAGGATTTCTTCTCATCGACAAGCCAGCCGGGATGACCAGCCACGATGTGGTCGACCGAGTGCGCAGACTCACAGGCGAACGCCGTGTGGGGCACGCAGGAACGCTCGACCCGTTTGCGACGGGGTTATTGATTGTGGGTGTAGGACGCGTGGCGACGCGGGAGATGCAAAAGCTCGTCGGACTGGATAAGGAGTACGAGGCCGTGTTTGTGTTGGGAAAGAGTTCGACGACGGACGATGTTGAAGGAACGATCGTAGACGCACCCCTGCATAACCACCCCACGATAACCACCCCTAGCCCCTCCTTAAAAAGGAGGGGGATCGAAGAAAAGGAGGGGGGTCTTCGTAAGACCGTGAAGCAATTCATCGGCGAGATTGATCAAGTTCCACCGACCTACTCAGCGATCAAAATTGGTGGCAAAAAAATGTATGAGGCGGCACGGGAGGGAAAACCGATGGAGGGGAAGCCCAGAAAAGTAACGATCTACGATTTTCATGTTGTGTCATCCCGACCGAGCGAAGCGAGTGGAGGGATCCCGAATGATTCGAGATCCCTCGGCTCGGCCGTTGGCCTCGCTCGGGATGACACAAACAAAAGGTTGAAACTGAACGTAAAAATAAAGTGTTCAAGCGGCACGTACATCCGTTCTCTTGCTCGGGATCTTGGTCGGGCTCTTGGTGGTGGCGGCTATGTTGAACAACTGCGGCGCACTTCGATCGGACCGTTCTCTCTCAAGGACGCAATCGCCCTGGACGGTAGCCGCGGGCTGAAGCCCACGTCCGAACGCAGGCTAAAGCCTGCGACTACCACACATGAAATGACTCTCATCCCCGTTCCCACATTTTTAGCGAAGCTTTGACACCAAGGCCTTTCTGGTGCTACGTTGGTCGGGCGAATCAAGATGTAACCTTGTTTGCTTCGCCTCGCTCGGACATAAAAAAGCTTCGCTTTCTTATGTCTCTCACTTCGTCTCGCAATTAATTGTTTGTTTCCTCCTAGAGAAGCTCACAGATTCCACGAAATCGCATGATTATGACCTTTGCCGCTTTCAAACAACCTCTCTCAAGCCCGCTGACCTTCGCACAGATCGGTTTGTTGTTATAAGCGTTTTCGTGAAAATCTGAATCCTCATATGAGCTTCTCAACGAGTTGAGAAGTTTTATGTTCACTATCTACCTAGCGATCGCCGCGGCGCTCTCCCTCCTGGTTGGAGGGGCAGCCGGTTATGCGATCCGGAAGGCGGCGGCCAAAAAATCCGCTGACCATGCCGAAGCTCGCGCAGAGCAAATTCTCTCTGAAGCCAAAAAGAAACAGGAGGAGGTCCTGACGGAAACCAAGAACCGTGAACAAGAGGCACTCCTTCGAGCGAAGGAAAAAGCCCTCAAGATCATCGACGAAGCCAAACAGGATGAAACGTCACGTCGTCGTGATATCCAAGACCAACAGCGCCGACTCGAAAAACGAGAGGCGATGTTCGACCAGAAGCTCGTCGAGATCGAAGACAAGAAGACGAAGCTTGAGGAAAAGGCAAAAGAAATCGAAGAAGTGAAGGAACGGGTTCGTGCTATCAAGGAAGAGCAGGTCGCGAAGCTCCAGGAGATCGCCGGGCTCACCCGCGAGCAGGCCGAAGCGAAACTCCTCTCGGCCATCGAGCGCGATTCACAAGACGCACTCATGAGCCGTCTACGTAAACTGGAGCAGGTAAGCGAAGAAGAACTCGAGATTAAGTCTCGAAAAATTCTTTCGCTTGCCCTGACCCGTTATGCCTCAACGGTCTGTGCCGATACGACGACCACCGCCGTGGAGCTCCCCAACGACGAGATGAAAGGCCGCATCATCGGCAAGGAAGGTCGCAACATCAAAGCGATCGAGCTCCAGACCGGAACCGAGATCATCGTGGACGACACACCCAACATGATCACGATCTCCGGCTTCTCCCCCATCCGCCGCCAAGTGGCCAAGCGGGCGCTGGACGAGCTCATCAAAGATGGCCGCATCCACCCAGCCCGCATCGAAGAATCCATCTTGAACGCCAAGAAGACGATCGCGAAGGACCTGCGCAAGGCCGGCGAGGACGCGCTCTACCAGCTGGGCATTCCCGTCTCCAGTATCGACCCAAAGCTCGCGTCGATTCTCGGCCGCATGAAGTACCGCACCAGCTACGGCCAAAACGCCCTCATGCACTCCATTGAGGTGGGAACCATCGCCGGCATGATCGCCGAGGAGCTTGGCGCCGACGTGTTCGTTTGTAAGAAGGGCGGGCTGTTCCATGACATCGGCAAGGCCGTCGATCACGACATGCAGGGTGCCCATCCGGAGATCGGCTACAACATCATGAAGAAGTTCGGGTTCCCCGAGGAACTCTGCTACCAATCGATCGCCCATCACGAGGATCGCCCACGAACGATTGAAGGGGCGATCGTGAAAGCCGCGGATGCCATCTCCGGCGCCCGACCAGGCGCGCGCAAGCAGTCGCTTGAGCAGTTCATTCAACGTATGGAAGAGCTCGAGCGCACCGCCAGTGCCTTCGATGGCGTTGAGAAAGTCTATGCCATCCAGGCGGGTCGAGAAGTCCGTGTCTTTGTTCAACCAGAAAAGATCGACGACCTCACGGCGTACAAACTCGCCAAAGACGTGGCAAACAAGATCGAGGCCGAGCTTTCCTACCCAGGAGAGGTGAAGGTCACCGTCATTCGAGAAACGCGCGTGATCGAGTACGCTAAGTAACATTGACAAGCGGCTGTTTCTTTGCTAGACTCACAGCAATACTTGTAGTGAGTTACATCGAACTATGAACAAAGCAGATCTGGCCGCGCGCATTGCGGAACAACTCGAAATCTCAAAAAAGCTCGCCGAGGACATGATTGCCCTCTTTGAGGAAATCGTTACGCGCGAGCTTACCCGTGGCGGCGAGGTCACCATCGCGGGCTTTGGCACGTTTAGCTCACGTACCCGCAAGGGTCGCATCGGCGTGAACCCGCAAAGACCCACAGAAAAAATCACGATCCCTCCCGTGCTCGTTCCCAAGTTCAAGGCAGGAAAAGCACTGAAGGATACGCTCAAAGGAAAACGACAAGTGTAACTGAAAAGACCCACCGTCGCCGAGACTATGGTGGGCAGGCAGGCTGCAAGGCCTGTCTTTTGTTTTGTCGACCAAATCGACAATACGCGGAATAGACATGGGAGCATGTGCCCTGTAGGGTAGGTGTGGAGGTATCATCATGTCTGAACCGACTCGTGAAGAGTTTCTGAGCATCAGCCTGTCCATGGCCGAGAGCACATGGAATTTCCGCCACGGCCGTCCTCAGCGGGCACGCGAGACCGCCCGCGCGTGGGTGGGCATGATCGAACTCATGGTGATGGGTTCGAGCGAGGGCTACGCCCGCGCCTACATGACGCCGTACGAGCCGCCCCGGACCGCGGTCCTTACGGCCGCGCCGGGGATCTCGCTCATGGAGATGGGTTTCTCCGTCACGTACATGCCGGCCGGATCGCCGTTCCGGTTCTTCCACGAGCATGCGAGCCGGGTTCTCGACCTGTTCAAGACGCCGCTCACGATCTCGGAGGTTCCGCTCGAGCAATACACCCGCGAGGTGACCCTGCCCGAGGATCGAGTGCTCATCACCTGGCACACGGCACTCGCGCCGGTCTTCAACGACGGGAGGTACCCGGAACCGTTCAACGTGTTCCTGCTCCCGCCCGACGGGAAGGAACGCGAGACCTCTCGCGTCACCACGCGCATCGTCGCTGTCTTCCCCACCGAAGAAGCGGCCACGCAGTGGGTGCAGACGTGCGCCGCCGAGCTCAAGGCCAAGCACGACTGCAACCACGCCCGCCAGTGCAGGGACAAGTCCTGCCGGGATCGCGGGCACACGTACGAACCTCGTTGCGACGACTAGGTTCCATCCGCCACCCAACGAGTGACGGATTTTTCTTATTTGTCGGACATCCGATGTCCGACCTAGTTGAAGAAAATGCTTGTTTGTCGGAAGATACGATCCGCCTACGACCGAGGTTCTCCCATTCTCGTCCGTTGACGTGAGTCATAGCATGAACCTCGATATGCAGCTGATCAACCCAGGGGGCAGATTCTCCTGCCACGAGACGCACATGGGACTCGTCGTGCGCCAGCTGGGCGAGGCGACGTTCCGACTCGACACCGAGGAGTACCCGCACGACCTCATCGCCGTGTTCCGCGAACCAATCGTCTGCATCCAGTGGCACCAGCTGGGACTCATCTTCCCGGATCCCGACAAGCCGCCGCCCGCGCACTTCCGGCTCGTGAAGCTCGAGCACAACCGCGAACTCGAGATCCCGCGGCTGATGTCGCCCTCGCTCGTCCGTCTGTTCCGCTCGCAGAGTGCGGCGCAGCGCTGGGCGTGCACCAAGCGACCCTCCGCACACTCCACTCGAGCGATCTCAAGCCCAGGGAGGATCGCGTCATGGTGTGGGCGAGGTGGAACGGCATCTTCTTCCTCGGGCAGAAGGAAATCTGGGCACCATTCCTCCTGTTGCGTCTCACCGACCGCCGCACGGTCGAGTTCCAGGCCGACAACCGGACCTCCACGCTCCTGCGCCTCTTCCTCGACGAGGCGAGCGCCGAGAAGTGGGTCAAGACCCGTACGCACTCCTAGCTCCCCGCCCCCCTCGGGTGGTTTTTCTTTACCTGTCGGACATTAGACCCGCTTAGAAAAAATCGCCCATCCGAGTGGATGGGCGATGCGTCAGACGCGCGTACGGGTGAACCAGAGCGCAGTCGCGCCCAGGATGAGGTAGACGGCACTAGCGAGCCAAACCATCGCAATCGTCTCGGGGGTGTCCGGTTGACCTTCAATGGAGAGCCAGATGATGAGCGGGATGACGGCAAGACCGGCGCGTCCCAGGAGGGACTGGAGGGAGCCGAACGTCGCGCGATAGCTCGTATGCAGGCGGCTTTGCACGAAGGAATTCGAGAGCGGTTCGAAGAGGCCGCGTCCGACCTCGTGCACGACCACGGCTGAAACGGCAAGCCCCAGCGTAGGCGCGAGCGCGACCAGACCGATGCCTACACCGGCCAAGAGCAACGAGAACGCGATGAGCGAGGCCTCGCGTCCCTGCGGCACGGATGAGCGGCGCACGAACTGCGATGCGCCCAGAAGTCCCAAGTACATCACAACCCAGATCCACGACAAGCCCAGCTGCCCAACCTCGGGCTTGAAGTACAGCGCCCAGTAATGGTTGAACGCTATGACCGCGTCGAATACGAGAATGGCACACACGCTCCAAATGAGCGCGCGGCTCTGCCACAGAGCGCGCAGCGCCAGACGAAACGCCATCCACTCGCTCACGTACTCGAGCGGCTCACCGCGACCGTTCATCTTCGTGTGCGCGATGAAGCTCGAGCACGCTCCACCGACGACATACCCGATCCAAATCAGGCGATAGTCGATCACGGCAAGCACCGCGCCTGCGACGCCTCCCATGAGAAAGCACACGGACTTGATGAGCGACTCGGTCGCGTACACGCGCCGCAGCTCTTCCCCGCGTCCCTCGCGCGCCAGCGCGTCCGCGATCCAGGCCGTGCCCGCGCCGGAGATGAACGCCCCACCAACCGCCAAGACCGCTTCCGCGAACGCCGCGCTCCAAAATCCGATCGCAAAGACATACGCGAGCGCGCCCAGCGCCGAGATGCCGGCTCCCAACTTGAGCGAGTAGGCGCGTGAACGTCCGTCGGCAAGCATACCCGTGGGAAGTTCGGCGGTGATCAAAACGCCCCAAAAGATGGTGTTGACCAGAGCGATCTCTCCCAGCGAAAGGCCGATCGAGGCCAGAAACGGCGTGTAGGCCGTAACGTGAAGCCCCATCCCGATGTGAATGAGCGCGAAGAACAAGTAGTACGTGCGAGCTGCGGACATAGAGTTCCTCCTGTGAAAGTTAAACCACCCGGTTTCCCGGGTGGTTTCTGCACTCATTCAAAACATCAGTGCAACGCTACCCGGGAAACATAACGCCGTCGGAGTAATCGACTCCGAGCATGCGAATCATTTCCTTGTGGTAGGCATTAAGTTGCATACGTTTTGAAAATACCTGATTTGACTGATTTCGTCAATGTGAAGTATTCCCAAATGAAAAAGCGACCCCTCGCGAGGTCGCTTTTTTTGAACAACTGACTAATACGCCCGAGCAAACACAGCGCGTTGCTTGGCAGGCTTCCCACAGACGACACAGTTGGTCGCAGGGTGATCCTGTTTGAACGGGATGCATCTTGTCGTTGCCTTTGTTTCCTGCTTAATCGTTTCTTCGCACTCCGCATCACCACACCAAGACATGAGGAAGAAACCACCGTTCTCAATTTGTTTTTTGAACTCCTCATAGGAATCCAGAATAATCGTTCTCTCGTCCATGCGCTTCTTGGCTGAATCAAACATCGTCTGCTGAATCTGGATCAACTTTTGACTCAGTGCCTGACCGATCTGCTCCATGGGTAACGACGCCTTTTCTTGGTCGACACGACTCACGAGCGTGACGGTGTTGCTTTCGACATCACGTGGACCGATTTCGATACGTAGGGGCACTCCCTTCTTTTCCCATTCGTAACTCTTTTCGCCAAACGAATGATAATCGCGATCATCGACATACACCCGGATACATTCCTGCTGACACTCAGAACGAATCACCTCGATGCTGGCAAGAATTTTGTTGCTGTCAAAACCTTCCTTCATGATGGGAACAATCACCACCTGGATCGGCGCCAAGATGGGTGGAATCACCAATCCACGATCATCGGAATGAGACATAATGAGTCCCCCCATGAGGCGCGTACTCACTCCCCAGCTGGTAAGCCAGGCGTACTGTTCTTGTCCTGCTTGATCAAGAAATTTTACATTGAACGCCTTCGAGAAACCTTGGCCAAGCTCATGAGAGGTTCCGGCCTGAAGAGCTTTTCCATCTTGCATCATCGCTTCGATCGTAAACGTCTTCATGGCGCCTGCGAATCGCTCAGAGGCTGACTTTTCCCCCACAACCACCGGCATCGCCATGACGTCTTCTGCAAACCAACGATAGACATCCAGCATCTTGGCAACTTCTTGTGCCGCATCGTCTTGCGTAGCATGAGCGGTATGTCCTTCCTGCCAGAGAAATTCCGATGTGCGCAAGAAAATTCGCGTCCTCATTTCCCAACGGACAATGTTCGCCCACTGGTTAATCAGCATTGGGAGATCACGATACGAGCTGATCCAACGAGAGAACGAATCATGGATGATCGTCTCGGACGTTGGACGGATAACATACTCCTCCTCGAGCTTTGAATCAGGATCAACCTCTACCCCGCCGTCGGGACTGGACCTCAGACGATGGTGCGTGACAACGGCACACTCCTTGGCAAAACCCTCTACGTGGTCTGCTTCGCGACTTAAAAACGACTTAGGGATGAGAAGTGGAAAGTAGGCGTTTTGGTGACCGGTCTCCTTAATCTTGTCGTCCAAAATGCGCTGGATGCGCTCCCAGATAGAAAACCCATACGGCTTAATAATCATGGCACCACGCACAGGGGCGTTCTCGGCCAGATCAGCCGCCTTGATCACATCAAGATACCACTGGGAGTAGTCGGCCTCACGCATGGTGATCGCTTTGCTATTTTTTGCTTCTTTGTTCATGTAGGTTGACTCTACTCGAGCTCGTTCTTTTTTTCAAGATAGTTTATCAAGAAGTTAAAAAAGACGGCCCCATCTTCGCAGAGTGGCCGCTAGGTTTCGTGTTGACCGAGGAAGAGCCGACACAGCTCTCGACGACGGTCTGTGAAGGCGGTGCGTGAGTGCAGGATTCGCCAGTTGTCCCAGAGCAGGATCGCTCCTTGAGACCACCCGGTGGACTGATGGTGGGCTTCAAAGAAAGCCCGGAAGCGATCCATCAGCGAGACCATGACGGAATCCTGCTGATACTGCATACAGTTGAAGCTGACGCGCACGATCATCGGCTCACCCGCACGACGCTCGACCACCGGGTGTCGAGCCGTGAGACCGAGACCGCTGACCTGAACCCCCGAGCTCGAGACGAACTCGCACTCGTGCTGCGCGAGGTAGGCGGCTTCCGCGTCCGACAGGCTCTGCACGAAGGCATAGCCATCGCACAGCGTAGTGAGACCTGCTCCTTCCTCGCACGGAGTGACGCACCAGAGCATGAGGTAGCGGGGCGGGATCCCCTCGGCCTCGTAAAACTCCGTGTGCGGATTGAGCGGCCTGGTGTTGAGGGAATGGTAGTGGTCGTCGAACTTCGGGTCGGGGGCGACGACCCATTCCATCGCGCCGCCATACTGGGGCACGATCGGCCCGAACAGGCGTGCAAAGCCGTGGTAGTCGAAACTCTCAGCGACATTTGGAATGAAGAGGATGCCGGTTGCGGTCAGCAGGGCGTGCATGTGGTCGAACTGGCTAGTGGTGGGCAGTTCGGTCAGCGGCTCGGGGTACATAGCTGTCCTCCATGATCGAATCGTTTTCGAAAGCAATCCAGCGGCGACATTTCGCTGAACCAACTGTATCGTGTCCAAAATAGAACCGCAAGGATAAGAATATCTTCCTTGCGGTTCATGGCAACGAGTGCCGTCGATTAATCTGGTCGTGGGGTGTAGTGACCGGTGACGATCCACTTATACGTCGTCATCTCCGCGGGACCCATCGGACCACGTGCGTGCATTTTTTGAGTGGAGTTACCGATTTCGGAACCAAGCCCGAAAATCGCCCCATCGGAAAAGCGCGTCGAGGCATTCGTATAGACAACGGCCGCGTCGACGAGTTGTTGAAAGAGCTGTTTATGTTTGCTGGTATTCGTGAGGATCGCCTCAGAGTGTTTGGAGGAGTACGTGTTGATGTGCTCGATCGCTTGGTCAATACCCGAAACGAGCTTGACCGACATACGCTGGCTCAAGAACTCACGACCGAAGTCGGCGGGCTTGGCTTTCTCCAACAGCTTCTTTGGGTAGTGCTTTTGGAGGATGGCGTAGCTTGGCACGTCAGCGTAGATCTCGACGTTCATCGTCTTGAGCTGTTCAGCCATGAGCGGGAGGAACTTGCGCGCGATGCTTTTGTGAACAAGGGCGGTATCCAGCGCATTACACACGCTGGGGCGCTGAGTTTTGGCGTTGAAAACGACGACAGCTGATTTTTTAAGATTGGCCGTGTTGTCGACAAAGGTGTGGCAGACTCCCGCGCCCGTTTCGATCACCGGCACGGTAGCGGTGGTGCGCACAAAATCGATCAACCCCTGACTCCCGCGAGGAACAACCAGATCGATGTACCCATCGGCGGTAAGGAGGTCGGTGACCAGCTCACGTTTGGTTGGATCAATCATCTGGACAGCATCTTTTGTGATGCCCGCTTTGGTGAGGGCTGAGTGAATAACCCACATGAGTGCCTTGTAGCTGTACTGTGCTTCCTTCCCTCCTTTGAGAATAACGACGTTGCCAGACTTCAGACAAATAGCCGTGACGTCTGTTGTGACGTTGGGACGGGATTCATAAATGATGCCAACAACCCCCATGGGTACACGCTGACGATGAAGGGTGAGGCCGTGGCGTTTGCGAGCATCGTAGATTTTACCGATGGGATCTTTGAGCGCGATGAGTCCCTCGATTTCGCGAGCCATACCTTCGATGCGCTCAGGGGTGAGCAATAGACGGTCGCGCATGGGATCGGTTGGATCAAAGCCAGCCACGTCCTTGGTGTTGGCCAAGAGGATGGTTGTCGTGTTCGTCCGCAGGCCAGTGGCGAGGTTTTTGAGAAACTGCTGACGCTTGGCGTGCGGCAGGTTGTTCACGGTTTTGGCGGCCGCCTTGGCGCGTTTGAGTTGGGGAAGGAGTTTATTCATACAAATATAGATACTACTATAGCATGGGTATGGTAGCGAAAAAAAAGAGCAGCGTGTCGGGTGAGTGACTACGCTGCCGTAGCGGCACGGGCGTCCTGATGATGCAGACCAGAGGTCTGCGGGAGGATCTCCTGGCTCTGGGCGTGAAGCTGACCGAGACGCAGAAAGCGGAAGCCCTCGACCCAATGCATCAACACGACGCGCGTGCTGTGCAGACCGGTATCCGGGCAGTGGATCAGCACCGTGATGCTGACCTCGGGCTGGCCGATGGAGTTGGGCTTCGGCTCGGACCAGCCGAACCCGCCAGGGGTGAACCGCGTGAGGGCGGTGAGCGGGAGTGGGTTGGTGGAGACGGCGAAGAGTTCCACGCGATCGTCGTTGCACAGCACCTCCTCGATAAGACGGAGGCGAGCGGCGTGCTGTGCGGGGTCACGCGGGAGCGTCACCTTGATGGTGACCCGGTGGAGGGTGGGAGCGGGGCCGTGGGACATGGGACCTCCAGAGGCGTTGGGGGAAGCGGACCGTTTGTGCGGTGACTGTGTCTTAGCCCAGGGCGTAGGATCCGTCAACGCAAAAAGAAAAACCTGCAGAGCCGCCATCACAGGGCATGGCGGATGCAGGAAGAGAGTCACAGGACCGCGTGCTCGCCCTGGGTGAACTCCCGATCCGGGGCGAACCGGTCGAGGAAGAGCACCTGGTCGTAGCCAGGAAGCCGCACCGAGGGGCGCAGCTCCCGCTTGACTACCTCGCCGGTCTCCGGGTCGGTGGTGTTGCGCCAGGCTTTTCCCACTTCGCCGGTCGCCAGGGCACGAACGATGAGCGCGCTGATAGGCGCGTGCATCAGTCCGTGGCCCGAGAAGCCAGCGCAATGCATCAGCCCGTCGAGCTGCTTGTCCCACCCGATCAGCGGATTGTGGTCGGGCGTGCTTCCGTAGAAGCCGCAGGTGGTGGCCGTGAGGTTCGCCTCGACGAGCCCGGGAGCGAATCCACCGACCCTCTCCCGCAGGTGCGCGACGTAGGGCACACCCGACGAGCGGTCGTTGTGGCCGAAGCCAGGCTCCACCCTGTCCTGATCTTCATCGGTGAAGCCGTTGGCGGGCGGCGTCTCGTGAGCACACCCGATCATCAGTGTGCCACCGTCGGGGCGAGAGTAGACGAAGCCGTCCCCGTAGATGGTGAACGGCAGCTTCTTCCAGGTCGCCTCGTCGATCGCGTCCGTGTGGGGCACGAAGCCAAGATACCGCTTGAGCACCTCGATCGGCAGGTCCATGCCGCCGACCGTCCGGCTGAAGCGTGGAGCCCAGGCGTTGGTGCAGTTGATGACGGCGTCGCAGCCGATCACCTGCCGCTCCGTGCCCTGGCGCACGATCAGGCCGACGATCTTACCGCCGACCACCTCGGAGCCGATGACCTCAGTGCCCTCGCGAACCGTGGCGCCGAGCTCCCTGGCCCAACGCACTCCGTGCAGGTAGACCTGGTCGGGGATGAGGAAGCCGTCCGTGGGGCACCAGGTGGCGCCGATGATCCCGCCGGCGCTGTCGCCGGTGAGGTGGGGCCAGCGGGCCACCACTTCGTCCGCGTCCAGCGTCTCGACGGGCAAGCCCACGAGCCGCTGCATCTGGGCGCCGGCCTGGGCGCGTTTCCACGCCTTGGTCCGCGATTCGGTGAGCTTGTGGTCCCACCGTGCCGCGAACTGTGGGTCCTCGTAGAGCCAGAGGTAGCCGTTCTGGGTGATGACCGGGCTGCGCTCGTCTACGCAGGTGTGAAGATGGTCGTGGAAGTCCACGTACCAGCGTTCGCTGTAGGCCATTCCAAGCGCCGTTTCTGGCGTGCCGAACTGCGCGCGGATGGCCGCGGCCGAGCGCTGGCTCGAGCCGTTGCCGATCCTGGCCTTTTCGACCAGGGTGACGTGGAAACCGGCTTCTGCCAGCTCCACGGCGGTGAGGGCACCTGTAGCGCCTCCACCGACGATGACGATGGTCCCGCCCGAAGGCGGGTGGGGAGGTCGATGGAACGGCATGGGTCACCTCGATGTTGCGCGCCGTTTGAATGACGCCGGGTTGTCGCTTTCACCGCTCAGGTGAGCGATGTACCTTCGAGTTTACGCCCCGCTTCTAATCTCTGTCAAAACAGTGTGAACGATGTTCGTGGACTTGCACAAATAGCGCTATTCCAAAAAAAGACACCCACTCCTCCGAGTTGGGTGTTGACGATGAGAGGGCGGAGCCCTACTTCTTGTCGTCCGCGAACGAACCTTGCCCGCTGAGCCGCTGAAGTTCGGTGAACTGTGCGGTGGTCATGGGCTGTGCGAGCTCGGCGATGACCTCGTCGGCCGTGATCTCCATCACTTGACCGTCACTGCGGCGGCGCACCTCGACGATGCGCTCGCCGGTACGACGCCCGACGGTCACCCGGAAGGGGCAACCGATCAGATCCGCGTCCGCGAACTTGGCTCCGCCGCGACGGTCGGTGTCGTCCAGGAGGACCTCGACATCTCGCGCACGAAGACCCTTGTAGACCTCCTCAGCGAGAGCGATCTGCTCCGGATCCTTCCCGTTGACCGGCACGATGTGCACCGCGAAGGGTGCCACCTCGACCGGCCAGCTGATGCCGTTGTCGTCGCGGTTCTGGTCGACCACCGCCTGCAAGAGGCGGGTGACGCCGATGCCGTAACAGCCCATCCAGATCACCTGCTCCTTGCCGTCCTGGTCGGTGTAGGTCGCGTTCATGCTACGGGCATAGCCCTGCTGGAGCATGAAGATGTGTCCTACCTCGACACCATGGCTCTCGCGCAGGTGCCCGTCACAGCTGGGACAGCGGTGTCCCTCCACAGCGGTGTGCAGGTCGTGGAACCGATCGGGCTGGGGCAACCCTTCGGTGCCGAAATTGACGTCCAGGGCGTGGAAGTCCGTCCTGTTCAAGCCGCAGAGGAAGTTGGTCATCCCCCGCGTGCTCTCGTCGAACAGGACGGTGCGCACGGCCTTGAGGCCCAGAGGGCCGGCGAATCCGACCTCCGCTTCCGTCACCTCGACGACAACCGAGGGTGCCGCGGGCTCTACCGTGGTGGCACCCAGGGCGTTGCGAACCTTGACCAGGTTGATCTGAAGGTCGCCGCGCATGCACACGGCCACCTCGTAGGACTGGCCCGTCTCGGCATCGCAGGTCAGGATGATCGTCTTGACCATGTGGCGGGGCGTGATGCCCTCGCCCGCGAACAACATCTCGAGCTCCTCCACGGACTTGGTGCCGGGGGTGTGTTCGATGCGCCGCGCGCGCTGGTCGGGGCTGTACGTCTGCAACGGCCACCGGCTGGTGGCGCGCTCGACGTTGGCGCCGTAGTCGCACTCGTCACAGGTGAGGAGCACGTCCTCGCCCACGTCCGAGAGCGCCATGAACTCGGAACTTCCGGATCCGCCGATGGCACCGGAATCCGCTTGCACGGAGATGAGCTTGCGCAGACCCGCGCGTCGGAAGATCCGCCAGTACATCTGCCGGTACATCTCGAATGAACGACGCATGCCGGGTTCATCCAAGTCGAAGCTGTACGCGTCCGACATGTCGAACTCGCGGGTCCGAAGGAGTCCGCCGTGGGGGCGGGTCTCGTTGCGGAACTTCCAGCCGATCTGGTGGAAGTGCAGGCCGTGGGGGCCGATGTCGCGCCAAGAGGAGACCTCCGTGGCCGCGAGCCACGTGACGATTTCCTCGGCGGTCGGAGCCAGGCCGAAGCGCTGATCCACGCTCCTGGTCTGGAACATCGTGCCACTGGCGACGTACTTCTCCCAGCGGCCGGTCTGCTCCCACAGCTCTGCGGGTTGCAAGATCGGCATCTGGATGTTCAGCACGTCGTCGCGTTCCATCTCCTCCCAGATGATGGCGCGCAACTTCTGCCAAACGCGCCACCCCAGGTGGGTGAGCACGAAGACACCGGCAACGACTTGCCGGATGTAGCCAGCACGCACCAGCACGGTGTGCGCACCGCTCAGACCGTCCGTGACGTCACGTCGGGTCTTGGGAATGAGCTTGGTCATCCGCATGGGACACCTCCTTTAGGGGGCAGACGCTCGGCGCCTGGCCCGTTGGAAACTCGCGCTTTTTAGCCAATCGCCGAGAAAACGCGATAGCCACACATTAGCCAATTGTTCGTGGGCTGTCTACAGACAGACAGACTCAGGTTGCCGACATGGGAAGTTGACGGACAATTTTTCTGAGTATATAAACAAGGGGCTGGATGAACGGGGTGTAGCGCAGTCTGGTAGCGCATCGGACTGGGGGTCCGAAGGCCGTGGGTTCAAATCCCATCACCCCGACCATCGGGAAACTCACTATCGAGACCATGACGGGGTGTAGCGCAGCCTGGTAGCGCGCCTGCTTCGGGAGCAGGAAGTCGTGGGTTCAAATCCCATCACCCCGACCATTCTCGGTTACCACGAAAGAGGATAAGCACGACGGCGAGTCCTCTTCTTCTTTTTGCTAAAGGAGCTTGGAAAGTTCCTTCGCACGTTTATAGGCGGCGGTGAGTCCACGAGAAATACGCTGGCTAAGTCGCTCGCGACGAAACACGTTCAACGCGGCTTCTGTCGTCCCCTTTTTGGAAGTCACCCTCTCGCGCAAGGTCGAGGCGTCATCATCGCTCTGATCGAGTAGGAGGGCGGCACCACGGACCGTTTGTTCTACGAGCAGGGTTGCCTGCTCTTTTGAGAAACCGAGCTTGCACGCGGCATCGATCAAATATTCAGCAAAGGCAAACACATAGGCTGGCCCAGATCCAGATACGGCCGTTGCCGCATCGATCAACTCTTCTTTTGTGACCTCGAGCTGTTGGCCAAAGGATGAAAAAATACTCTGGGCCAATTTTTTTTGAGCCCGGCTCACCTGCCCAGTCGCCATCCAGACCGTCATCCCTTCTTGCAACTGTGCGGGCGTGTTGGGCATCGAACGAATCACTCGTTTGTGTTTCAAGGTGGTTTGGAGTGTTTTGAGCGATACACCGGCCATAATGGAAATCACCAACGCGCCTGGAGACAACACGTCTGCCATCCTCTCCATGGCCTCACGACTGTGTTGTGGCTTCACGGCCAGGATAACAACCTCTGCGTTTTTTACACCCTGTTGAAGGTCCATCTGTGTCTGTACCTTGTAGCGCCGGCGTAGCTGAGCCAGACGGGGTGCATTGAGATCCACGACGGTTATGTAGCTCGCAACGAGTGTTCGTGATTTTAGCAGTGATTCCGTCATGGTCTCTCCCATGACGCCACCCCCAATGATTGTGAGTCGAGTGTTCATATCAATATTAAATTATCGGCGTGAACGATCTCGACGCCATAAGGTTTTTCCGTTTGTGTGAGCATCGCGCTCAACGCGTCACCCCCTTGGTTCACCAAGCCAATGGCGATGGTCTCTTTCATGTGATCGACAATCTCAACACAGTCCCCGGCTGTGAACGACCCGTACACCTTTTGCACACCCACCGCCAGCAAACTTTTGCGCATACGCACGGCAGCACCTGCTCCTTTGTCTAATTGGATGGTGCCGCTTCCGGCTTTAGCAGACATCAACCAACGATCACGGTTGTTTAGTTCAACGCCACTGTGCGTACGTGGTAGGCAGGTAGTGCCAAACTGCTCACCCTTCAAAATGGAGGCGATGCGCTCGGGAAGGTTGCCGTTGATAATGTGTGTGGTGATCCCGGCGGCGGTGGCTAAACGGGCCGCTTGTAACTTACCCAGCATCCCCCCACGGCTAATCGTTGACCCCTTACCGCTCGCGGCCTGTAGCAATTCCTTATTCACGTTGGCAATTTCGGTATAGAGTTCCGCGCCGATCTCTTTGGGGTGACGCGAGTACACGCCATCAACATCCGTGAGCAAGAACACGCGGCTGGCACCCAGTGTGATGGAAAGAATCGCGGCCAAGTGATCGTTGTCTGGAAAATCGTTCTGACCCTTGATGGTGGTCGCGTCGTTTTCGTTGACGATGGGAACCACCCCAGCGCCGAGCAACTCGGCAAAAGTTTCTTGCAGGGAGAGGTAGCGTTTGCGATTGACGATGTCTTCACGGGAGAGGAGGAGCAGGGCGAGGCGCATGTCCTCGGGCGCAAATGTGGCCAGCTTTGTGGTGAGGATGAATTGGCCGCGGGCGGCCTGGGCTTGGATGGTTTCTAAGACGCCTTCTCGTTTACCGGTTCCGACGGCACCAGAGACAACGAGAACAACCTGTTGACCAGATTGCACCAGGGCATGAACCGTGACAAAAAGATTTCGAATGACTTCATTCGCTTCATCAACACTCGTTCCAAAAAGACTTTCTAAAACAATCCGAGAGCCAATTTTTATAACAATCAACGATTTCATCGCTGGCAACATACCATCATAGATCTACGCTTTGAGAATGGCGCCTATTGACGAAACTCTACCAAAAAATCAGAACTCTGCCAAAAAATAAATCCCGACAGAGGTCTGTCGGGTCGTGGTGATCGTGTCATGCGTCGTCGGCGGGCAACTGCGTGGTACCAAGCGCTTGGTCGGGCCAGATGCGCTGGATCTGCGTCTCGACGGCCTGGAGCCACGAGGCGCGCATCTGCCAGTAGTCCTCGCCCATCGGAAGGCCGCCCTGAAACTGGATACTCACATTGGTGCGGCCCAGCTGCTTGGCAGCCTCTTCACGCAGGGCGTCTTCCAGCGCTTGAACGCGCCGACCCACGATGTCCGGATGCTTGGCATCGATGCGTTCGAGCTGATGAGTCCGAAATTCCTCGGGAGAGGCACACAGGCGGAGGATGTACTCCTGCGCTCCCGCGTACTCCCCCAGGAACCTCGTGGGCTCCATGCCGAAGACCTGAGCGGCCGCGAGGATTGCCTTGAGGCGTTCCCAGCGACCTGCGTGTGTCTCCGTGAGATCGATGGGGCTCATGACGAGCTGGACGTCGGCCATGCTGACGGCGATGGACATCGTCACTCGCACGAGCATCCCGGGAACCTGGAACGCTCCCAGGGTCATGCCCACGTTGACCATCTTCTCGCGCACAGTGGGACGATCCAGCAAGTAGCCGGACCACGGCGGGTTCAGGAGCCTGTCGGCCTGGACTTCGGCGATGTCCCCCCGAACGTGCCGCCAGATGACCGGGTCGCCCTCTCGCGTCGCCGGTTCCAGCATCGCGGGGCTCCAGAGCTCATCCGCGAGAAGGATTCCGATGAGGCGTCCACGAGGAACATTGGGTCGGTCCATGGAACCTCCTTCCTGGTTTGAACCAGGAATCGATTCTGCCAAATGTTTTGAGATACGTCAACGGCTTGTCGGATTCGAATAAAATCGTTAGACTCGTTCTGATATGCGTTTGAATGTCCCCCATGGCTATCAACCAAACGATTACACCTGCGGCCCCAAATCACTTTGGATGGTTTTGCGCTACTACAAAAAACGTGTACCGCTCTCGACGCTCGTGACACTCTGTGAAACAACCGTGAAGACCGGAACACGTCGACGGGCGCTGGAGAGGACGATGCGACATTTTGGATTTCAGGTACACGCCAAACCGGATGCCCATCTCAACGACGTCCAGAAGTGGATCGAAAAAGGCGTTCCCGTCATTATCAATTTCCGTGAGTGGGATGAAGATATCTCCCACTACGCCGTCATCGTTGGGATGACCAAGACACAGGTTGTCCTGCATGACCCTTCGCATGGATCAGACATCAAGATCTCCCACGAGGAATTCACGTCCCGTTGGTACGGCAAGCACCACACGAAGTTCACCCAATGGATGATGGTGGCGGAACCTAAATAATTCCTCAGACATAAAAACCGACCAGCGCGAGGCTGACCGGTTTTTTGGTGCGTCGGGTGGGATTTGAACCCACGGCCAAGAGATTAAGAGTCTCCTGCTCTACCCCTGAGCTACCGACGCGAATGTCGAAAATGTAACGGCATCAATATGCCAGAATGATTGACGAGCGTCAAGATTTTCGGTAGCATCCTGTCGTGGTTATGCGGCCGTAGCTCAGCTGGATCTGGCATGACCAGATCACATCGCCTCGCTCGGAAACAAAGCTGGTCAACTTTCTCCACTGCAGGCGTAGCTCAGCTGGATAGAGCATCTGTCTTCGGAACAGAGGGTCGGGGGTTCGAGCCCCTCCGCCTGCACCACAGAAAGCTGACCAGCTTTGTTTCTCTCGCTTCGGCTCGTGATAGAGCATCTGTCTTCGGAACAGAGGGTCGGGGGTTCGAGCCCCTCCGGCCGCACCACAAAAGCACATCGCTTCGCGCGATGTGCTTTTGTTTCCAGAACCGCTTGGTTAGAGGATCAAAATCTTTTTTGCCTTCACGACCGCATCGCTCAAAAACTGTTTCACGGATTTCATAAACGATGCATCCGCAGGGGCCCCTGAATCGTCTCCACCAGAAGAGTCGCTTCCGCCAGAAGATCCATCACCCCCCGATTCACCACCCCCTCCTGACTCGCCACCGCTCCATGACTCTTCACCACCGTTGGGTTCACCGCCCGACTCTCCGGATTGATCCCACGATTCCGAACCTGGATCCTCCTCGATCTCCCCTGGATCGAACTCCTCAAATTCTTTCATCTCGTCATCAAACTCGAACTCGGACTGGTCATCGGAATCATACTCGTACTCATACGTATCCTCGTAATCTCCTTCGTCAGGCTTGTATTCATTT
>JBBTRQ010000037.1:0-19541 GCA_038065075.1 Patescibacteria group bacterium | reverse complement strand
CCGGTCCAGTTGCATGTCGCCGGGCCGATCCAGGTCCAGGTGACCGGCGCCACGCCCCCGAGGTCGGCCGCGCGCTGGATCAGCGGCGCCGGGATCATGGGCTGGTTGGGCGGCCTCGTCATCATCCTGATCGTCCTGGCCTTCCTCTGGGTGGTGCTCAAGGTCATCGCCCCCACGGCCATGAACGGCCTGGGAGCCAACGCCATCCCCGCCGGCCAATCGGCGGTCGTCACCGAGGTCAAGCAGACCACGATCTCGGGCGACCCCGCCGTCCTGAAGGAGGCCGCCGAGGCCTCCGCCAGCATCACGCACTAGCCCCGACCGAAGCGTCGAGGCTGAACGCCACACGGCGGCTTGCTCACGAAGCGGCCGCTTTTCTTTTTGGTCCTCGTCATTGCGAGCGACCAACGGGAGCGAAGCAATCTTTGATCTCTTGGATTGCTTCGTCGCCTTCGGCTCCTCGCAATGACGAGGAGCGGATGCACTTGCCATGGCGAGACGTGTTACAATCCCCCCATGCGCATCAATAAATACCTCTCCACCAACGGCTATTGCTCACGCCGTGAAGCCGACCGACTCATCAAAGCCGGGAAGGTTTTTATTAATGACGCCACGGCGGATCTCGGAGACGATGTAAAAGACGACGACACAGTCTCTGTGCTGGGACGTGACCGAAAGGCTCGCCAGGAGAACGTCTACATCCTCCTGCATAAGCCGATCGGCTACTCGACCAAAGCTGGCGACGAGAACAATGTGTTCGAGCTCATCGACTCGCCCGAACGTGTCTTCCCTGTTGGTCGACTCAATCCACAAACCACCGGACTCCTCCTGCTCACAAACGATGGAACGCTCGCGAATCGACTGATGAACCCACGCTATGCCATCGAACAGGAGTACGTCATCGACGTTGAGCAAGCCGTTCGACCGATCGACGTGGGACGTTTCCAAAGACTTGGCAAAACGCGTCTCCTCTCCCCCACTCGATTCGCGATCATCTTAGAGGAAGGGCGACAGCGAGACCTTGTGGGGATATGCGAGGAGCTCGGGTACCGAATCCTCAACCTCATGCGCACCCGCATCGGCACACTGAAAATGCCAACGACCTACCCGGAAGGCAACTGGCGCCATCTCACACAAAAAGAGGTGCGAGACTTAAAAAAACTCCTATAACGGGGTCTTGCGCCTCTCTATCTCCCATGCTATTATTTCGTCGCTGTTAGCCCATGGACCGGTGGTGTAGCCCGGTTAACACGTCTCCCTGTCACGGAGAAGATCGAGGGTTCGAATCCCTTCCGGTCCGCCAGGACAACTTCTTATCGAAGCGACCCGTAGGCCTCAAGCCACACGGGGCGACCCATAAGGCATTGTCCTTTGAACAAAAGCGACTCATTTCCGAGTCGCTTTTGTGATACTTGGGTTTACTAGATTTTCCGATATCGCGTCGTTCGCCCTTGGCCGATTCGTTCAATCTTTTTCAATCGCAGAAGCACATCGATCGCCTGCGAAACGGTTGGACGCGCCACGCCGGTTGCTTTTGCGGCATCTCCTGCCGTTGTTTCGTCGACCGTCTCAAGATACCGCCACACTGTAAGTTGCTTAGGCGAGAGAATCTTTTCGATGTTCTCATGCGAGAGCAACTCAGTAGCCTGTCGCGCCTGTTCGAGCGAGACGGTCAGGAAAAACTCGAGCCATGGTTCAATGTCTTCGCGCTTGGTTCCCAGCGTCAACTGGCTTTTGCGAAGGGCTACGTAATACTCCGCTTTATTGTCCTCGATGAGTTTTTCGTGGGAGACATAGGGCACGTACGCATATCCTGCCTTGAGTAGCAGGAGGTTTGTGAGGATACGCGAAAGACGCCCATTACCATCCTGGAATGGATGGATCGCGAGGAAGGTCAATAGGAAGTTTCCAATAATGAGGAGAGGGTGGTATTCGTTTTTATCCAACGCCCAAGCCGTCCATTCGACGAACTCCTGCATCTGCTTGGGCGTGAGATAGGCGGGGGTCGTTTTGAATACGACGCCGATCGATTTGCCGGACTCATCGAACATCTCAACATTATTTTCTGTCTTCTTGTATTCGCCTCGGTGACGTTGGTCCTTATCGACATGCTTGAGGAGTTCCTTATGGGAGTGCTTAATCATGCTTTCGTTGAAAGGGATTTGTTTCCACACATCGAAAACCCTGGAAAGCAATTCGAAGTATCCCTGCGCCTCTTGTGCGTCGCGGTCCTTGAATTTCTGCACGGAAATCCCTCGCATGAGTTTTTCTACGTCCTCGTCCGACAAATTTGCTCCCTCTATACGCGTTGAGGCCGCTGACGACGTAACCAAAACAGAACGCTTCAATCGACCAAGCGCCTGCGGGTTCAGTTTCGCTCCGCCAATCCATCGTCCCTTCAAATGGTCAATTTGATTGATGAGCGACCAAACTCGCTGTGAAATATGCGCGATGCGCTTCTCTTTATTTTCTATAATCATATAGTTTAACTATATGAGATTATATCTGATTACTTATTGCTGAGCAAATAAAGATCTGTTGCCTCTAAACACCCTTGCTAATCTTAGCCAAAATGTGGACGGGGCGACCCACGCGGTTCGAGTCGCTTCCACCCCGCCAGACAAAAACATACCAGACGCCTGGGGTGTTTTTGTTTGTCTTTTCATTTTAAGTTGCTTTTTTCTTCATTTATGCTACGATCGGATCAGTTTATGGCGCTTGCATCAAACCACCTACATCGATGGGCGACGCTGTGCCTTCTGGCCACACTCGTATTTGGGGTGTTTGGTTTCATTGCTCCAACGCACGCCTCCATGGCTTCTTCGTCAAACATGGACTCGATGCCAGGCGCGGCAGGGGTCTGCTTTACGCAAGGATGCATTCAAACACACAACACCTGTGAAGAACATTGCGTGCGACCTTCGGATGAATCGAGTGTCTCGACCGCCGTCATCCCTTCCACAAACAATCAATCTCCCTTCAGCAATCAGGCTGAACCCCCTTCGATTGTTTTGCCCAACACCGTCCCGATCCCCATCATCGATTTAGATCGGACACCACCCATTCATACATTCCTTCGGTCAGTGATTAAGCGCGAATAAACACGAAACGCAAAAGCTTCCGAGCTTTATCGTTTCGTGTTTTATATTTCGCCATCCTGACTACCTGTAGTGAGTCCCATCGAACTATGAAAAAACAATCGAAAACCTACCTCTGGGGAATTCTCGCGGTTGTCATCATCCTTGCGGGGTTCAAAGTCCTGTCCTCATCAGCCACGGAAGTCGCTCCCGTTCTGGAGGGTGAGCTTACAATCTCTGAATCGTCCTGGGATCTTGGAGACGTCCGCATGTCCGACGGGATGAATACGAAATCCGTTCCCCTCACCAACGAGACCTCCTCCCCTATCACTCTCACCAAAATGGAAACATCTTGCATGTGCACGACGGCGCAGATCGTCCACGCGGACGGAAGCAAGAGCGGTCTTAAGGGCATGCCAGGACACGGGGGTGCCAGCGCGACTCTCTCGGAAACCATCCAAGCCGGGGAAACCGTCACACTCTTGGTGAACTTCGATCCCAATGCCCACGGGCCTTCAGCAACCGGTCCCATCACGCGCAACGTGATGATGATGACCAACAGTCAGGCTCAACCTGAAATTAATTTGACGTTCTCCGGGAACGTCATCAAATAACTTCTATGCATCCTGAAGAAACCAAGCACGAGCACGAAGAAAAAACGATCTCGATCAAACTCCCACGCGTGAAACTTCCATCACTCCAGGCCGCCATCCTCATTCTTCTGATCGTCGTGGGTGTTCTCCAAACCGCCCAACTCTACGGACTCAACTTGCAAATCGCTTCCGCGAACATCGGTTCGACGGGAACGCCGACCGTGTCTTCTTCATCGTCCTCTTCGGCCTCCTCAGATTCCGTCACGTCTTCCCTGCCCAACATGGTCGGTGGTTGTTAAGCATCTTCTATGAAAAAAGATCTGCTCCTCCCCGCGGCAGGCTGGGCCGTGCTGGGAGTTGTCATGCTATTGGGAGCCCTGCTCGTATGGAATGCAGGGTCCACCATTTCACTTAACGTCGCGCAACAACAAGAGGCTGAGGCTCCCGCGGAAATTGAACTGACCCTCATCACCCCGACAGCCTGTGATGCGTGTGTGGACGGCAGGATCCTCATCGACACCATCCAAAAACAAAACGTCCGAGTGCGTTCCTCGGAAACATTCACGGCTGATTCCGCTGAAGGATCAACCCTCATTGAGGCCTACGGCATCACTCGCGCTCCCGCCGTTCTCGTGCGCGGAGAATTCGAAAAAGAAAACGTCCGCGACGTCTTCGCCTCCATGAACGGAGAAAAAAACGATGACGGGACATTGATCCTCCAAATCACCCAACCGGTCTACATGGACTTGACGACAGGCAAAGTCGTTGGGTTGGTTGCGGCGACGTACCTCACGGACTCCCGCTGTTCGGATTGTTATGATCCCGCACAGCATAAGACGATCCTCGAAAACAACTTCGGCGTGCGCTTCCAAAATGAGCGAACCGTCGACGCCGCCTCGTTTGAAGGCCGCGCCCTCCTGTCCCAGTACGCCATCACTCAAGTTCCAACCGTTCTGCTCTCCTTGGAGGCGGCGGCTTATGATCGACTCACGGATGCGTGGCAGGAAGTGGGCAGTGTCGAGGAGGACGGCATGTATATCTTCCGTCAAAATTCAGCACTCGGTCCGATCGTGTACAAAAATCTGGAAACGGGGGAAACCATCCGACCAGAATCTGACACCTCTGACGAATAATTATGAAACTTCTCACTCAACACCCCGTGCTCTTGAGCGTCCTCATCGCTGTGTTCGTCGTGAACCAGATCGCGATCGGAAGCGTCAGCCAAGCCATGGGGACAACCCATGGACTCATCGCGAGTATGTTTGGCATCTCTACCGCCAACGCGATGGAACTCATGATGCCTGTCGTGAACGAAGACACAAACACCACGCATCTCCAAGTGATGCCGACGATTACGCAAGTGCCGGGTGAAGCCGGATCAGGGGACGTCGTCGCCGATGCGATGGGCGTCATGCTCGCAACAGGAATGCCTTTCTACGCGCCCGAAGGCATAAGTTTTGATGATGCGGTAGGTTCACTTCAAGTGTGGGGCACGTACGAGAAAATGGAGCTGGCCGCTGATCTGATGGAGCGCTACAGCCGGATCATCTCGATCTTCCCCTGCAACTTCTGCTGTGGAGGACCGACAAACGTCACACTCAACGGCAACTGCGGATGCGCCCACGCTCGCGCGGCACGAGGCTTCTTCAAGTACATGCTCTCGCAGTACGGTGACACGTACTCCAATGACCAGCTCTATGGCGAAGCCTATCGCTGGCAAGCCATCTGGTATCCATCCGGCGTCGTAGAAGATTACCTGCTTGCAACCGGCCGAGGTGAGGTCTTGGGACATAAGACACACGGCGGCGCGGGCGACGATGGCGCGCACGGCATAGCCCTTTAGCGTATGAAATACTCTCTCATACTGGCGCTTGTGTTAGGTGCGGGAGTCTTGGCGATCACCCTGTGGCCTGCCGCTCCCGCGCAGATTGGCGTCTCTACCACATCGGTTGACTTCGGAGAGATTGACCAAGGCGGCGGCCCAGTCACGACAAGCGTTCAAGTCCGCAACGATGGAGGCCAACCACTTAACATCTTCCGCGTCTCAACAAGTTGCGGATGCACCACAGCGACATTGGATTCCTCCCCGATCGAACCGGGAAACTCACGTCCCCTCACCATTCAATTCGATCCGATGGTTCATCCCGACGAGAACGGCCCGATCACCCGCATGGTTTATCTTCAATCCTCTGATCCCAACCAGCCGGAGTTGGAAATTGAAATCACGGGGACGGTTATGCCACGGCAACCCTTATGATGAAACGTCTCTTCATCCTCATCGCTCTTGCCGCCATCCTGCTTCCCAGCACGCATCTTGTTCACGCGCAGGTATCGGATCAGACTGCGACGGTCTTCTTCAACGAGGCCTGCCAGGACTGCGGAGAGCTTGTACAAGAAATGTATCCAATGCTCTTTGCCGAGTATGGGTACACGCTTGAATTACACGACTACATCAACGAACGCTCCAACCGCGCACTCCTCACACAGACAAACGACGCGTGGGGCGTTCCGTTTGAACTGCAAAGCCACATCGAGACGTTTATCGATGACCGGCTCCTCATTGGCGGACACGTTCCGGAGGCGACGATCCGCTACCTGCTGGAGAACCCGGATGCGTACGACCGACTCCTGGTCTATCAAGACGCCATGCACGGCGAGGAGACCGAGTATCGTGTGTGGGACTTCGAGGGCGACATCATGACGTATGTCATCGACGAGCCCATCACAACCTATCTTGAAGCAGAACCGTCGAGCGCAAACACAGACCTTCCGCGCCAGGGGTTCTGGGGACTCTTCGCCGTCATCACTGGCTCGGCGTTTCTGGATGGCCTCAACCCCTGCGCGTTCGCGGTGCTCCTCTTCTTCATCAGCTTCCTGTTCACCATGAAGAAGACACGCGCGAGCATCTGGAAAATGGGACTCGTGTACATCGCCGCCATCTTTCTTGCTTACCTCTTGATCGGCCTGGGAATCGCGCAAGCCATCGTCATCGCCGGCGCGCCGCACCTCATGGCCAAGATCGGCGCGTACCTGGTGATCGGCCTTGGCGTCATTCAACTCGCGGGCGTGCTCTTCCCCGCGTTCCCCATTCGTCTACGCATCCCGATCGATACCAAAGCTACACTTGAAAAATGGATGTACAAAGCCACGCTCCCCGCGTCCTTCGTTGGCGGATTCCTGGTGGGCTTGTGCACGTTCCCCTGTTCCGGCGGCATCTATGTGGCCATCATCGGCATGCTTTCCGCGCAAAGTTCGCTCGTGGAAGGGACGTCCTGGATGCTCTGGTACAACCTCATCTTTGTCTCTCCGTTGTTGATCCTCCTGGCGCTTGCGTCCAATCCCAAGGCCACAGAGCACCTGCAAAAACTCGAGCGCGCAGAAGCCCGCAACACAAAACTCCTTATCGGCGGATTCATGATCGCGCTGGGAGCCATCATCCTTGTCTTCTTCACCTAAGCGTATGACGTACATCCCTCTGCTCACCATTCCAATTCTCTTCCTCGTCTTCGCCCTCTTGTCTTCTCGAGTGAAAAAAGGCGCCTGGTTCAGGCCGTGCGCGATCTGCGCGAGCGTCTCCCTGACGTGGCTGTTCCTGTTGATCTTCTTTTGGGATCAGGTACGGGAGAATCCGACAGCTGTTGCCGCGCTCATGGGGATGAGTGTTGCGGGACTGATGTTCAAAATCGTTGCCTCGTATGAAAAGCGTCACCTGCGTCATCTGTGGGCGGCGCGGCTCATCATCATCCTGGGCGGATTCGCCACGATCATTTTCCTGCTTGGCGGACAGTTCGGTCCTATGCTCCTGTCCCTGATTGTCACGCTCCTGCTCTTGGCCGTCGTGAGTTTTCTTCTGCAAGGAACCACGCATGCGCAAGCCGTCGAATCTTCCGGCCACACAAGTATCTCGAAGAAACTCGATAACTGCTGTTGATCTATGAACAAACATCTTCTCTTTCTTCTATTGATCGTTGTCGCGATTCTCGGCGCGACGCGGCTATTCCAGTCTCCTGTCGTGGATACATCTTTTGCTCAAGCAACCAGCAACACCCCGACTCAACTTTCCACTTCCAGCTCGACCTCTGCCACAACCCAATCGGCTCTCTCCCAAGAAAAAGACGGAATCGAGATCTCGATCGAGAAGGTTGAACAACGCGGAGACACGACCGTCCTCACGCTCGCGCTCAACAATCACCAGTTCGATCTCTCGCAGGATACGATTTACGACAACGCCACTTTGGGCGGCGTCCCGTCGCAGTCACACGCCCTCCTTGGGGAGCCTTCGGGCGGCGGCCATCACGTCGAAGTCGAGGTGGTGTTTCCCCTGACCAGAGAGGGTTCGCTCGTTCTCTCTCCCACACAGGACGCGGTATTCACCTTCGACAACCTATGGTGACGCGAGGGACGCACACGAGTCTTGCGTGGGGTGTCGCGGGATCGCTTTTTATTCTCGCCGCCTTCTATGTGATCCAGGTCCTGGGCATGCAGGATTGGGAGGCGCCTGTGGGTTTCATGCTCGACAAATGGTATTTCGTCGCCCCTCTCGTGGTGGGCTTTGGAACCCAGGCCGGGCTCTTCCACGCGATCCATCAACTCGCACGCCATGGCGGCGGCCCACCTTCGCCGTCCACCGTCGCCGAGGCTATGGTGGACAAGAGGCTTCGGCGGGCAAGTGGGGCGATGGCCGCCTCGGGAGGAGTCTCCGGCACGACGATGCTCGCGTGTTGCATGCACAACCTCGTTCTTCTCTTTCCGATCCTGGGCGCGAGCGGGCTGGCAACATTCTTCGCGGCGTATCAGTCACAGGTGTTTCTCGTGAGTATCGGCGTGTCGCTCTTGGGTGTCGCGTACATGATTTGGAAATACTATTCAATTAAGCGTGCGTGTAAAACGCACCATAACTGACAACTCAACTCTATGGGAAAAAATCATTTGTTGTGGATGCTCCTGGGGTGCGGACTGATGATCGTCATCCTTGCTGTATTCGGTGAGCGACTCTCAAGCGGCTGGCTCTTCGCGCTTGTGATCGGAGCCTGCGTCGTCCCGCATCTATTTATGATGCGCGGGCATCGTGGACATGAGACGCACATGACCCCCACAGCAGAACCCGAAACCACCGATGAAAAGAAAAAGCACCAGGGCGGGAGCTGTTGCCATTAAGACGGTCTGTGATCCCATACATCGCCATCGATAACATTACGTTGGGTCCATTCACGATCCATATCTGGGGTCTCATGATGGCCTTGGGAATTTTGGTCGGCACTTGGGCGGCAACCGTCTTGGCACGCAAGCGAGGCTTGAACCCTAAAATCATCTGGGATGTCATGCCCTGGACGATGATCGGAGCGTTTGTCGGTGCCAGGATGTTGCACGTTCTCCTCTACGAGCCGGCGTATTTCTTTTCCCATCCAGCTGAGATCCTCGCGTTTTGGAACGGAGGTCTCTCCATCTCCGGTGGGCTCGTGGGCGCGACACTCGTGGGCGTCTGGTTCTTGAAACGCCGCGGTGTCTCTCTCTTGGACTATGCAGACGTCATGGCGTTTGGTCTGCCGTTGGGAAGTTTTATCGGCCGCATCGGATGCTTCCTGACGCACCTGCATCCAGGAACACCCACGAACTTCTTTCTTGGCGTGCTCTATCCGGACGGAATCGTGCGACATGATCTTGGTCTCTACCTGTCACTGGACGGCCTCGCCCTGTTCCACGTCTTCCTCTTGATGTCCCGCAAGCGCCTGCCCAAGGGAAGCTTCATCGTCGGCTATCTGTTGTGGTATGGCACCACGAGATTTTTCCTCGACTTCCTGCGTGCCACGGATGGCGCCGTAGTCGACGCACGCTACTTTGGACTCACGCCGGCGCAGTATGTTTCGATACTCCTCTTCGCCGCCGGAGTATGGGGACTCTACTTCATACGAACAAGGAAATCGATTCACCACTAGACGGACGTATATTAGAATCTCTCTGTATGAACCCATAGCGAGTTTCATATCAGCGTCTTCAAGTTCATCATTGAATAGGCGAGTTCAAAAAACCGCGCAATCGTGTGCGCGGTCGTGGAGCGGAGCGAGGCTAGTCGCTCTCAAAAACCCCTACGACGTTCTCGATCCTCGGCTCCCAGTGAAGCATCGGCGACGGCAGCCGACCGCCGAAGTAGCGGCCTGCCTCGGCGGGGACGGGAGCCAGCGAGCCGAACAGGAAGGAGCCGGGACGATGGAGATCGAGGCGACCATCGGGGCGTCTCACCAGGCAGACGTGCGCGAGGGGATTCTGGACGAGATGGGGTGCGAGCATGAAGGCTCTCCTTTCGCGTCCACTATAACAATTTTTGACATATCCCGTAAATCCGCCTACGCTCCGATGGCTTATCCTGTCTGTCCCTGGAGGCAATGTGCGCGCTACTGTGCTCCTGTCGCTCGCTGCGACGTTCATCGGCTGCCTCGCCTCGCGAGAGCCGACATCCGACGCGGCCGTGCCCGTTCCGCAGGTCGTCTTCCAGGCATCGCTCGCCAACGACGCGCAGTTGCAGGAGGGCAGTGTCGAGCTGACGGATCCCGCCTCCACTCTCTCCCTGCTCATGGGACGAGAGAGCGGGCCGGCGCGCCTGTGTCTGTTGGGCGAGCTACGCGTGCGCAATCCGGCCTACGATCCGACGCAAGACGATCCGCAGGACGCCTGGGAGGACATGGACGGACCGCTCTTGTACGAGACCGAAGTGACGATCATAGGACAGTCCGTGTCCTCCACGATCGAAGTCGACGGCCTCTCGCTGTTCATCACCGGCACGCTTGCCCAGGACTGGCAGGCACTGCGGCTCATCGTGCCGCCGCTGGGATCGATGCGCATGACCCGCGCGCGATCCTTTCCCGCCTGCGAGGAAGACCCGGGCGACGACTCTGCCGACCCCTGACGCATTGAGTACTCTGGTACTCAATTTTTTTGTTGTGCTAAGATTGGGTATATGACACGCTTCACCAGCATCCTCATCATCGTCCTTTTCACAGCCGCTTTAGTAGCATCCGCCGCATGGCTCGTCCGCTCCCCGCGCGTCGATGCCACGGGGAAAATCCTCGCCTCTCTCTACGAAGGCGCGTCCGACACATGGGACGCACAGATACAGGTGCTCCCGTTTGAACGCGCGCCGGATCGGCAGCTCACCCTGCGTTGGCAGCCGCCCGAGGAGACGTACAACCACTTTGTCGTGACCATCTCCAAAGCCGACGGAACGCTGGTTCGGAAGGAATCCGGTGAACACGACCGCGTGACTCTGGATCTGGACGCGCTCGAGCCGGAAACAGAATACGTCTTCGCCCTGCAAGCGTGCCTGGATCGTCGATGCGAGCAATGGCTGGTGGCACAGGAGGAGTATCGAGGAACAACCCAGCAATAAGCCTCTTTTTTGATTGACAATGATCCCTCCAACCGATAGACTCGCATTATCTTGACTGATTGAGGGGCTGTCAGGATTCCCACCAAAACCGGTGCACCCGCGCCATCCCTTCAACCTCACCCCTCTTGCGGAGTTCCTCGTGCCCGAGTTGCAGATCCTGTTGTCCGAACCGCTGCCGCAGAACCCGCCGCAGTCCGCCCCCACCACCCCGGCCTCCCCGGCCATCACGCTCCCGCGGCTCGAGTCCGTCGACGAGCGGTTCCTGAGCTACGCCCCGACGCTCGCCGGTCGTAGCGTCATCATCGAACTGCAGTCCCATCCCGACGACACCCGCGACGCGCGGCAGAACCTGTGGAAGGCCTACCAGGCGGGCGGCAACAGCCTGCAGGAACTCGGCCTCGCGGCCCAGACCCTCGAGCGCTCAGGGCTCAACTGGCGCCAGGCCAAGAAGCCCTCCGCCGTCCTCGAGGCTTTCCGCGCCCTCCCCCAGGGCTCGGTCAACTAGAAACCAGCCCTCAAGGCTGGTCCACCACGCACTTCCTCCCCGTCATTCGTCTCCAGGCGGGGAGTTTATATTTCTACGCTTGTATACTCGCACTGGTCGTCGTAACACGACGCCTCCGCCTCACTGACCACGCGCGCCATCATCTTCACCGCCTGCACGGGATACTTGCCACAGGCTGTCTCGCCCGAGAGCATCACCGCGCTCACGCAGTCAAACACCGCGTTTGCCACATCGGACACTTCCGCGCGCGTGGGACGCGGATTACGAATCATGGAATCTAGCATCTGCGTGGCGACGATGACCGGCTTGCCGGCATGACGGCACGCGTGAATGATCTCTTTTTGTCGGATAGGAACTTCTTCCGCATCGATCTCCACGCCCAGGTCGCCGCGAGCGATCATGACCGCGTCGGTCGCTTTGAGGATCTCGTCAAAGTGGTCGATGGCCTCGTGCTTCTCAATTTTGACGATGACTTTCGCGAGCTTCTTCCCCTTGGGGGTTTTTTGTTTGATGAGACGCTTGAGTGCGCGCACACTTGTGGCACTCGTCACAAACGAAAGAGCGATCCAATCAACACCTTGCTCGATTCCAAGCAAGGCATCGTCCTTGTCCTTCGCCGTGATCGCCGAAACGTTTAGCGTCGAATCAGGAAAATTCATGCCCTTGTGGGAGGTCACCTTCCCGCCGTTCACGACCTTGGCCTCTATGTTGCGCCCAGCCACGCGGGTCACGACCAGCTCGTAGATTCCGTCCTCGATAAGGATGCGATGCTCCTTCTTCACGTCGAGGTGGAGTTTTTTGTATGTCACCGGAATACGTCCACCAACGAACTTGTCCGAGGTCGTAAACGTCACGTGTCCACCCGCGGGCAGATCGACCCCAGCCTCAGGCAGTACTCCCAGTCGAATTTTCGGACCTTGGAGATCTCCCAGGATCGAGATGTGCTTACCTGCCTTTTTCGCCGCCGACCGGATCGCGCGCAAGAGTCGCTTGTGATCTGTATGCGTGGCGTGGGAGAAATTGAGCCGCGCGACGTCCATGCCAGCGCGCATCATGTGTTCAAGCGTGGCAGGACTCGAACTCGCCGGCCCCACCGTGCACACAATTTTTGTTCGTCTCTTCATCATAAGAATTCTCAGGGGCTTTAGCCCCGTCTGATCGGACGCCCCTAAAGGGGCTATGAAATAAGGGTCTGTCAAATACTTTTTATTCTCCGTATTCAGCGAGCGCCACTTCTACATCCAACGACTCTATGCCGCGCAGAATGGTAAGCGTCACAACGTCGCCGGGACGATAATCGGAGATAAGCTCGGCAAGGGCTTGCTCCTCACTCAGTTTCTCTCCCTCGACCGCGATAATCACATCATCTTCTTGCAGGCCGGCAAGATCCGCAGGTGACCCTTCAAACACTCCGACCTCTCCCGGCTGGGTACCTGAGACGATCAGTGCACCGACTTCGTAGAGTCCTTCAACTTCGCTTCCAACTTCCGGCGACACCAAGACATATCTCACGCCCAGCCACGGCCGGACGATCCGACCAAATTCTTGAACATCCTCCACCGCCCGCTTGGCCTCGTTGATCGGAATGGCAAACGCCACGGACTCGCCCTGAAAGCTCACCGCCGTATTGATACCGATGACCTCGCCCAAAAGATTAATGAGTGGTCCACCGGAGTTGCCTGGATTGATGGCGGCGTCCGTCTGGATCGCTTGGTCGATGACCTCGGCGTTATATGAATCCCCGGCCGTCACCCGACGATTGATGCCCGACACGACGCCTTTAGTCACGGTATTGCGAAACTCCGAGAGCGTGTTTCCAATCGCGATGACGGTCTGACCGATGCGGATGTCGTCGGAGTCCCCCAGCGTGACGGTCGAGAACGAGTCTCCTTGGACCCGCAGAACCGCAATATCCTGAACCGGGTCAATGTCCACCAACTCCGCCGGCAATTCCTCGCCGTCGTTGGTCACGACAAAATAGGAGACACCTTCATCGTCGACCACGTGACGGTTGGTGAGAAGGTACCCGTCCTGTGTCACGAAGAATCCCGTTCCACTACTGACCTCGACCAGCTCCGCGGCCGATTCGCTGTCCAGTGGCTCGGTGGAATAATACGAGCCGCCAAAGAAATACGCCGACTGGTCCAAGTCGCCACGCTCCTTTTTAACAACAATACTCACGACGGCCGGAGTGACTCGCTCCACCACCGCGATGGTCGCACTTTCTTCCTCGATCAGCTCCACGATGCGCGATTCAACCGCTTCAGGCGACAGGGTTGTGGATGTTCCGTCAAAAAGAGCCAGCGATCCCAGTTGGGAGCTCAACATAAATGTCGTGATCGCACCGGCCACGGAACCGACGACCGCGGAAACGGCAAGACCGATCACAAATAGCGTCTGGGTGACGGATTTTTTTGGCTCGTCCATACAAACTATTTTTTCTTTTTCAATTTTTTGAGTTCAGACTCAAAGGCGCCCACGTCTTCAAATGACCGGTACACGGAGGCAAAACGAATGTAGGCCACCTTGTCGAAGTTCTTCAGGTGCTTCATGAGGATCTCCCCCAGCTCCTGTGACGTGAGCTGACCTCGCCGCTTCTTCTGTACATCTCGTTCGATCTTGTGAATCAGCTTCTGAAACGCTTGGTCTGTGTAAGGACGTTTCTCCAGGGATTTGCGCAACCCTCGCTCTAACTTCTCACGCGAGTACGCCTCCCGACGACCGTCACGCTTCACCACGGTCAAATCCAACAACTCCACCTCCTCAAGGGTTGAAAAGCGAAATCCGCATTTCTCGCATTCTCGCCGGCGGCGGATGCTTGACCCGTCGGTCGCAATGCGCGAGTCGACGACCTTCGTATCTTTGTGGCTACAAACGGCACAGTACATAAGCGTATCGCATGGGTGAAGGAATCGTTGCTCTATTATAGCAAAAGACGACCACTTTGGGTCGTCCTTGTCTTACATCATCTTTTTTCGAATGAAGGCCGGGATCTCAATCTCATCTTCTTCTTTTGTTTGGACAGGTGCCGGAGCAGGTCGAGGCTTTGGCAGATCCATCTTCACAGGAGCCGGACGTTCTACCGGTGCTTGGAAATTCACTTTGTGTCGCGCAGATGAAGGTTCCTCTTCGCGCACGCGCAGGTAATTGTTCTGCGGTGGCGACCAGGTGCTCTGCGCTTGAACTTCCACGGTACCGGGCGCTTTTGTGCGACGCTCGCGGGAATCAAACCCCGTAGCAACGACCGTGATACGAACCTCTTCGTTCATGTTGTTATCGATAGTGGCTCCAAAAATCACCCGAGCGTCTTCATCGGCGGAACCAGTAATGACCTTGGCGGCTTCTGCCACTTCGTGCATTCCCAGGTCGGCTCCGCCTGAAATGGTAAAGAGAATTCCTTTTGCTCCGTCGATGGAAAGCTCCAACAGTGTACTGGCAATCGCTTGCTTGGCGGCCTCCACGGCCCTGTTCTCTCCGGTCGCCCGGCCAATGCCCATGAGCGCGGAGCCGGAACTCTCCATGATCGCCTTCACGTCAGCATAGTCCACATTGATGAGACCCGGAACCGTGATGAGTTCCGCAATCCCTTGGACACCTTGGCGAAGCACATCGTCCACGACGTTAAACGCGTCAATGAGTGAAGTCTTCTTGTCGATAATCTGGAGGACTCGATCGTTGGGAATGGTGATAATGGCGTCTACATGCTGGAGGAGTCGATCAAATCCATCTTCCGCGATGCGTCGGCGCTGGGCTCCTTCAAACGTAAACGGCTTTGTGACCACCGCGACAGTGAGCGCGCCGATATCCTTGGCAAGCTTCGCGACCTCCGGGATCGCACCGGTCCCCGTGCCTCCCCCAAGTCCGCAGGTAAGGAACACCATGTCGGCTCCCGAGAGCGCCTCGCGAATTTCATTTTGGTTCTCTTCTGCGGCGCGTGATCCGATTTCTGGATTCATGCCGGCTCCAAGGCCGCGGGTCAGCGTCTTTCCGATCGGAATCTTGCGTGGCGCCAGGTTCTGATTGAGCGCCTGGACATCTGTATTAATGACAATGAATTCTACCCCCTTGATGTTATCCGAGATCATGCGGTTGACGGCCGAACCGCCGCCTCCCCCAATGCCAACGACCTTAATCTTGGCAAAGGTCTCGATGTCTGGTTTTACCTGCGCCATATGAACAAGAGAGTTATTTCTTTGAACACTTATTGTGCTCAAAATTCGCTGGACTGAGCACAAAAATCATTCAACACTTTAACACCAAGCGTTCGGGTGTCAAGAAAACAAAAAAGAAGTTGTGCACAACCTCTTTTATGAAATTTACGGTTTGAGTGACTGGAAAATCTTTTTGAATCCACTCGTAATCTTACCCATGTCGCCAAACTTCGAAAACAGATCTCCAATTCCTCTTCGCCCACCTGAGCCTCGAATATGCTGTCCCCACAACACGAGTCCCATGGCGGTGCTCATGCTTGGATCATTCACTCGATCAATCACGCTTGTCACTCCAATGGGAGTCCCTATTGAAACGGGAAGTCGGAACGCGACCTTCGCGGCATCCAGGATTCCACTCAATTTCGCGCCCCCACCGGTTAAGATAATACCGGCTGGCAACATACCTGAGCGGTCGATCTTCTTGAGCTCACGATCGACGTGTTCAAAAATTTCCTGAACGCGCGCCTCGGTAATGTCCGCGACAAAGCGACGACCCACAATCTCTTCCTCCGGTGCTCCCATCTCGCCCAGATTGATCTCTTCTTTCTTCTGCACGTCGTCAGGCAGGCAGGTTGCATGGTGCAATTTCACTTGCTCCGCGACTTCAATGGAAGTCCGCAAACCAATGGCGATATCAGAGGTGACATGATCGGATCCAATCGGTAATACGGCCGTATGCAGAACATCTCCTTCTTCGAAGACGACCAAACTGGTTGTAGATGCCCCAATGTTTACCACGCATACCCCCAACTCTTTCTGGCGCTCCGACACGACCGCATCGGCCGTGGCCAAAATTGAGAACACCAGGTCTTCAATATCCAACCCGGTTCGATACACCGCCTTGGTGAGGTTCTTAATCTGGGATCCCAATCCTTGAATGATGATGGCATCTACTTCCAGTCGAATGCCGTTCATCCCAACGGGGTCTTTCACGCCTCGTTGGCCGTCCACGGTAAAACTTTTTGGGATCACGTGGATGATCTCGTAGTTGGTCGGTGTCGCGACCGTGCGGGCGGCTTCGATGGAGCGCTCAACGTCTTCGTCCCGAATTTCGCCGTCGCTTCGACCCACACCAATCACACCCCGAGATTCCTGGGACAAGATGTGGCTCCCGTTAATCCCTACCCAAGCTTTGCTCAAGGGCACACCAGTGATGCGCTCCGCCTGTTCAAGGGCTCTGGAGATTGACGACACGGCGTCTTCAAGGTTCGTAATCGTCCCCTTGCTGACCCCGGCGCTGGGAACCTCAACAGCTCCAATAATATGGATTTGTTCTCCTCCCTCTGGCGAGGGCACGAGCCTCCCTACCGCGACCCGAATCGCGTAGGTGCCGACGTCTAGTCCTGTGAAAATCTCTTCTGACATAACTGGTTCAAGTATATCGTTACCGGAGCAGGCTCACAAGTTGTGCGAAATGTGGGTAAAAAATCGTGATCCCAAGGACGGCGGCAATCACCGAAACCAGGAGAACCGCGCCGGCCATAATGTCCTTAATGTCCTTCACGATGGGGTGGATCCGAGGCTTAAACGAATCGACGATGCGTTCGACAATGCTATTGATAAGTTCAAGGGTCAAGACAGAGCCGATAAGCAGAACCAACACGATCCATTCATAGGTCCTTACTTGAAAAAAGATACCGAAAACCACTACCAAGAGGGCGACGTACACCTGGATCCGAAAACTTTGCTCCGCGGCAAACACGACAGACACGCCCCGCAAGGCGTGTTTGAGGCTTTTGAAGAATCGACCGATATGGATCATACGCGTGGATCAATCTTGAGGCTCGTCAGAATTTTTTCCTGGAGCGGGAACATCTCTTTGGCGTCTTTTGGTTGTTCGTGATCATAGCCCCACAGATGCAATATCCCATGAACGATCAGGAAACACAGCTCGTCATGAACCGAGTGCTGAATCTCTTTGGCCTGACGTTTAGCCTGCTCGTAGCTCAGAAGAATCTCTCCCTTGAGCGGCCCAACGTCCAGTTCAAAAGAAAGGACGTCCGTCACCTTGTCCTTGCCTCGCCAGGCATAGTTCAGCTTGCGCATCTGTGTGGCTGAAATAAACCCAATAGAAACACCCTGTTCCTGTTTCACCTTCAGGACTCGAGCACAGGCATCAAGGACTCTCTGGAGTCTCTTCATCGATAACCTCTGTCCCCCCTTGAGAATCGATTGGTTCACTTGCGCGGTCATCATAGGCGACGGTGTTCAACATCATCTGAAACGTTTGGAGATAATCGACCTTTGCTTTCAAACCAGTGTCATACTCAAGTTTGAGGACCGACGTGCCCAATGCTACATACGCGGTCAGCTGATTGTCGGAAAGCACATAGGAAAGCCCCTTCTTGGTGGTGCGTACATCTCCCTCTGGGAGCTCGCCCTCAGAGACCGAAACTCTGAACCCTTCCCCTGTTTGGGCGTCCAACACCATCTCTCCATCAACCTCCTCAAGATCCCACGCGCTTGGGTAAGAAATCTCGTAGGAAGAACCGTTGAAGGTTCCCTTCACGGCCTCAACCAATCCGGACTCAATGAGCGTCCCAGGAGCGGTGCCCCCAGGATTGTATCCGTGAAAGACCTCATTGCCGTCCAAGAAGCCATCGGCATCCGTATCAGGACGTTTGGGATTTGTCTCATAGACCAAGTTCTCCTCCGTGTCCGTCAGGCCGTCTGAATCCGAGTCCGTTCCCGGCGTCACCTCTGTGGGGAAAACTTCTGGTTCCGTCACCGATTCTTCTTCAACAACAGGCTCCGATTCCTCTTCCTCCACGACTGGCGCGGGGCGCGTCGTTTGTGTCGTTGTCGAGGGTGTAGGCGTGACTGGCTCAGGTGTGAGATAGACGAGGAGAAACCCACCCACCGCGAGCACCAGCAACACCACAACGCCGATCACCAGAAGCTTCTTTGTCGTTGATGCCTTCTTCTTGAACGTCGGGGGCTTTGGTGGAGCTTTGGGCGCGGGAATCGCGGGCGTGTTTACTTGGACAGACACGGCCGCGGGTTGCTTGGCCATGGGCTCATGCATTTTTCCTTCGGCTCCATGGCGGTATCGCTCTGGCATCGTAAAAACCCGCGCCGGCATCCCAGGGGTGGGAGCGGCGCCTGAAGCTGGCTGTTGGATCTTTTGCGGGTTCACGTCTGCCATAGTTAACGCCCCTAAAGGGGCTATGAATGAGTGGGGTATACTCACAGGGCCTTTAGGCCCGTCTGTGGTCCGATTAACTCGATTCTGTCGGAGCCTCACGCAGGACCCCTTCCCCATTTGGATTATACCCTCCGTCCACTTCCTCGCCATCAAGATACCCGTCGCCGTCCGTGTCAGAATTGAGTGGATCGGTTTCCCAGGTCTTGATCTCTTCAAGATCGAACAGCCCATCTGAATCAGTGTCCGCTGAGCGGATGCTGGTCCCAAACTCGATCTCTTCTTCATCGGTAAGCCCATCCTTGTCGGTATCTTTGCGAGAGACCTCTGGCTCAGTCTCTTCCTCTACCACCTCCTCGCCCGCCACAGCTCCGCCAGGAGCGACGGCGGGTTCTACATCCTCCACCACCTCCTCCACCTTCCCCGGTGGCTCAGGTGTCGTTGGGGTCTTCGATCCGAGGATCTTCATGGACAACAAAAACGCGGCGCCAATCACGACCAAAATGCCGATAACCAGTAGGATGACTTTCCATGGAAACCCACCTCGCCCGCTTGATACGGACGCAATTCGTTCCTCTACGCTGGGAGCAGGTGCCGGAGCAGAAACGGCGCCCAGATCCAAAGGGATA
>JBBTRQ010000036.1:0-18381 GCA_038065075.1 Patescibacteria group bacterium | reverse complement strand
GGAGATGAGGACCTCGCGAGCCAACCCCCGACGTACAAGATCAACGGCGACCTCGCGCGCTTTGTGTGTGGCCGAGCGGTCGACTTTAGAATTATCTTTGCCGTGGGTGGATCCTCCACCACCGGGAAGGATACCGCCGTAGCCGTCCACCGCGAGCTTGCGGCCGGTGAGGCCAGAGTCCGCGTGAAAGCCACCGATGGACCAGGCGCCGGCGGGGTTGATCAGGACTCGAGGGAGGATTGCTTCGGTCGCTTCGCTCCCTCCCGCCGTCGCCGAGGCTATGGCGGACAGGCGCAATGACACAGCTACAAGTCGGTCGGTCAGGACAGATCGAACTGTTTCAAGGTCGACGCCTGCGTCGTGCTGGGTGCTCACAACAATGACCTCGGGAACGCCGTCACGGATGGTAACTTGGGATTTCCCGTCGCTCAAAAGCCACGGCAGTTCACCGGACTCGCGCAGTTCTTCGAGCCGGCTTGTGAGCCCACGCGCGAGATCGACTCCCAGTGGCAGGTGGCTCGCGGTATCGGCTGTTGCGTAGCCGTACATAATCCCCTGGTCGCCTGCACCGCCCGTACTCACGGCCGCGCTGATCTGCGGCGACTGTTGGTTCATATGCAGACGAAACTCGACAGGGTCATGGCCGACCGACTCGAGAACCTCGCGCGCGAGTTGCTCGTAGTCGACGGCCGCACTCGTTGTCACTTCCCCACCGATCGTCACAACGCCTTTGCATCCAAACACTTCAACCGCCACACGGGCGGCGGGATCGAGCGTGGTGATCTCGTGCAAGATGCGGTCGGCAATCTGGTCGCACACGCGATCGGGGTGACCTTTGGTAACAGACTCAACGGTATAGACGCGGGGCAATAAGCTCATAAAAAAATGCTCTTCCCAAAATGGAAAGAGGATTACAAATTATCTTTCCCTGACGGGTTGGATGTCGCACCTAGCTCGAACCCAGGCTAAAGCCTGGGACTACCGACATAGGTTGCGGGTGGGTCAACGAGCCAAAACTCTCGCCACACTCTTGATAGTCTTCAGTTGTATTTCAAGAATATCATAAACCAATCTATAATAAAACCATATGAAAGAATTCCTTCAAAAACCGTGGCTCATGACGCTCTTGGGAGCGATCGTGATCGTGCTCATTGTAATTCCCTCATTAATGTATCTCCTGCGCGACTTCCTCCCGGAGCCTTCACTCACGTGGCTGGACGAGCAGGCGTTTGGCGAACTCTCCGTGGACGAAGCGGCAACGGAGGAAGCCGTCTCTGGCCGCGGGGGCGGTGGGGACGCATCCAAACTCAGCGCCTACCCGGTCGTCGATGACATGATTGCGTACCCCGAATACACCGAGCGCTACGAGTATCTCTACGAGGGCGAGCTTCCAGATCTCTCGACAATTGATGCAACTGTCTATCGCCGCGTGGACGCGCTCACGCTCCCCAGTTCCGTCTCGGCCGCCTTCTCAAACCTCACCCTGGGAATTGTGCCGCTTTCGTCATTCAACGATCTGGAACTCCTGAACTTCAGCCTTACACAAGAGGGGGTTGAGGGTTATTCGATTTATGCGGACACATCCTCCAACTCCATTTCGATCTCGCGCAACAACGCGTACTGGCAGACCCTGGACTATTCCAAAACACTGACGTCGAGTGATCTCCCTACGGACGAAGAACTCGCCAGTCTCGCCAGCCAATTCCTGACCCAGTACGGAATCGATACGTCCTCGTTTGGGGAAGCGAGCGTGGATCGCTCCTACATCGATCCTGATTCCTGGATCCCAGACACCATGAACGTCGTCTATCCGCTGATCGTGAATGGAACAGATGTGTGGACCATGTATGGTCAACCATCGGGTCTGTCGATCTTCGTAAGTTTACGAAGCGACGAGGTTGAGGGGTTGTACGCACCCGGTCCCTACACACTGGAGGCATCAACTTATGGACTCGCCACGGATCCGGCGGAAATTCTCAAGGTCGCCAACCGCGGTGGGCTATGGGAGCCCGTTATAGAAAACGCCACCGTGACGTACACGAACAAACTCGGGGAGCCAGAGCTTATCCTGGCTGAGCACTATCAGTACCTCGATGATGGGACATCCTCAATCCTCTACGTTCCGGCACTCCGTTTCCCCGTTATTGAGGATGACCCCGATGCACCGTATATCCATGACTGGGTGATTGTGCCGCTCGTGCAGGACATTCTGGACGAGGTAAATCCCGCTCCCGTCCTCTTTGAAGAAACGGTAGAGGAGGACATCAACACCAAGAGATAAACAAAAAACAGCCTTGCTAATCTGTGTCATCCCGACCGAAGCCCGGCCACGGCCGGGCGAAGTGGAGGGATCCCGAATCAGGAGAGACTCAAGATCCCTCGACTCGCTTCTCTCGCTCGGGATGACACGGACTTAGAAGGCTACTTTTTATTTATTCGGCGAATCGGATTTGGAACTCGACGGCGTCGTCGTTCTGCGGGAGACCAGAGGGATTATCGCGTTGCAAAATAAGTCCGCCCACAACGGCCTGTCGCCCTTCTTGTGCGAGCGGCTCATAAAACTCAATGGTGCCAACAAACGGCACCAACTCTTGCGTCATCCATTCGTCCTGCGCCTGCGCATAGCCCTCGCCGATGATGAGCCCGTCCCAGTTAACGACGGCCAGAGGGAACGTCGCCTCGAAGTACCAGAAGCCGGGCGCCTCGCCGGTGACGATGAGTGGAGACGTGACGACCGAATTTTTTGTCGGCGAGGTCACGATCAGCTCGACACCCTTGAGTGAAGTAAACGTCGTATCTGCGACTTCGGGCGCACCCAGGCTGAAGCCTGGGGCTACCTCATCTTGTCTCATTTCACTCCACACCAACACAGCTGATCCCAAGACGAGTACGATGAGAATAACTCTTAAAAGTTGGCTCATAGTTCGATGGTTCGACTAGCTCACCACAGGCTTAACTCACTACAGGTAGTTGATCGATATAACTTTGCACAATGAGCATGGCCGCGAGTGCGTCCTCCTGCGCCTGGGCATTAAACTCTTGCTGAAGCCGGATGCTCTCCGCGGAGGTAAACGATTCGTCTTCCTCCACAACGGGAACCTTCACGAGAGCGGTGAGCGCGGCGATGAAGGCTCTGGTCTTGTCCAATTGTACGCTCGAATGGTTGCCTTGGGGAAGCGGCACGCCCACGACGACGCGATCGATGTCTTCTTCCTCTATCCGACGCAGGAGCTCCTGTAGGGTGATGTTGCCTTCATTGCGAATAACTTCTAGCGGCACAGCCACGCGCGCGCTCGAATCTCCAAACGCAAGGCCAATCTTCTTGTCGCCGTAATCGATGCCGAGGATTCTCATACCGTTTGTTTGTACGCCTCGGCGATGCGCCGCGTGAGCCGCGTGAGCCCTTTGCTTGCCAGATCCCCCACGTCCGACACCGGCGTGACAGACTGATACGCCCGTTCGGCAGCTTGTTTGAGATTCTCATCTCCCTCCGGTGAGAGCAAAAACAAATCCACCGGAATCCCTTCAGCCTTCAAAGCCTCGTTCGCACGCTTCACGGCCGACGCATCATCCGATCCTCCATCCGCCGTCGCGATCACGAAGCGCCGCATCTTCCAGCCATGTTTCTTGAGCACCGGCTTTTTGGCACGCACCTCTTCTTCCGTCTTGGTCGATTCGACGATGGCCTGACGCAATTGCGCAAGCGAGACGTGATCCGGCGTTCCTCCGCCGGCTCCTTTATCAAGCGCACGATACAACTTCACTTGCTCTTTTGGCGTCCACTCTCCCGTGAGCGGAAGTACGACTTCCGTTGCCTGACCAAACACGGCCACGCTCACTCTTACGGGCATTGGCGCCTTTACTGAACGATCTTTTTGGCGCGCCAGCACGGCAGCCGTCATGACGGAATCGACGAGTAAGAACACCATGTCGCGTTGGGCATCGACTTTTTTGACACCATTCAACGTCTCGTCCATGCTGCCGCTCATGTCGGCTGCGATGTAGACCTCGTAGCCCCCGAACCACTTCTCTTTTTTCTTCTCGATCTCCTCACGCTCACCCAGAAGCGGATCCTTCTCTCCTGCCAGTACCTCGACATAGCCGCTCACAAGCTCGTCCGGATCAATCTCGTCCATCTGACTCATGGCAACCGGTCCACGATCAACGATGCGTTCTTTGGTGTTCTCACGCACCAACTTCTGCCACTGTCGATCCGCGTCTTGAAGCACCTGCGAATATTTCCGTCGGAGCTCCGCAATCTTTTGCAGTACGTCCCGCGCAACCTCCGGCGTACACCCTGCCTCTTTCGCAAAGCCAAGCTCAGGATTCTGTTCCACCTCTCGTGCAGACTCTTCTTTTTCCATCTTCGCCAGCCGCTTTTCCAGTTCTTCCTCGCTCATGATCTCCGCCTCCTGTTCACCATAATCCCCCTCACCCAAATCTTGTTTCTGCTCTTCTTGATCAACGTTGGGGTCCCCCGCGGGCGTGGCGTCCAGTCGAATCCACTCCTTCGTCCCGTCGTCCCACGCCATACTCCATGCATGACGATTACTCTCCATGAGCATTGCCTCTCCTGCGGGAGACTTCGCTCGCACCGAATGTCCACCCATGAACCGAGCGTGCACACCCTGCTTCATGAGAAGTCTTGTGAGCATGGTGTTAGCCTCATCGCATTTCGCCTTCTTGTGCTCCCAGATCGATTCAAAATAACGGGACGTATCCGCCTTGTAGACGGCGTCCCACTGCGGATCCATGTCGTACTCAAGATGTCCGTAAATTTTGGAAGCGAGTCGGCGTACCTTGGCGCCAAAAGAAATCCGCGACACAAACAGCTCCTGCGCGAACGCTTCAATCTCTTGTGAAAACGATTCGTTCACGGCTGGCACGTCCCCTTCCGGCGGAGCAAGATCGATCGCATCTGACGACGGCGCGATGTCGATCGAGTACACGCCGGACTCGCTACCGCTTGTTCGCAGTCGCACCATGCCGTCTTGGTCATGGATGAGCGACCATGCTTCCGGCACTGCCCCGACCCACTTCACACTCGCACGATCCACTCCCCAATGTCGCGGAAGCTTCACGATGCCCTGACTGTTTTTCACACTCGAGCGATAGATGCGCCCTCGTGCGGTATCCAGCTCTTGTTCGGGAAATTCCTGATGCCTGCGAGGCGACTTCTTCCAGGTGATCGTCACGGGGTCATACAGGTCGAAGGCCGTGTCCGTTACATAGCCGCCAAAAAACGGCGCGATGGTCGCGATCGCCTCGCTGGGTAACCCTTCACTCTCTTGTGAGGGGGCACGATGCGGCGAGTATTCTTCCTCTTCCTCCTCGCCTGTTACCTCAATACCTTTGTCCTGCTCGCGAGCTTGCTCCACCAACCGTCGGTCACGGTCGCGCAAAAAATGCAATCGTGGTTCGAGTTTGGTTGCGACATAATTTGCTTTCACTTCAAAACCAATCTTCTCATCCGCAAGCGCGGCAAACACGTTCACTACACCCTCACCGATCTTGATCCGTTGAAGCGCGGCGAGTTGTTTTTGGATAACTGGAGCGATCTCAAGCGTCGTCACGTCTGCCTGTGGGTTCACAAGCAACGTCTTCATCCCTTCATAAAATTCCGCGACCGACGGCAGTTCCTCTCTTCCCAAGCGAACCTTTTTCTCCATGAGCTTCCCTTCCACGAGCGAGCGAATCTCGAACGGCACATCCGCCTTCCACTTTTTATACGCACCCAGCTCTACCACATCCATGTGCGCAAACGGAACCTCATGTAATGGGAGAGTTGGGGTTAATTCTGGCGATGAAATAGGAACATCAGGATGTGGCATACAAGAACATGGAGATTGCCAAGTTTTGGACTGACCTCATTAAAGACACCTGTATAGTACTCGATAAAATGCTTTTAAGTCACCTTCATCCACCCCACACAACAGACCGTCGTACGAGGCGAACGTCGACCTGAGCTGCATTGCACCAACCGTCCGATCGAGATACTTCCAAACAAGCCCATCGAGGTTCTTCCTCATCCTTTGCTTGGTTGTCGCCCTCATCATCACACGATCAGGATACACTACTGCGCCCAACCAATCGATCCCCTGATGCCATGGCTTCAGAACAATCTTGTTTGGATGAAGTCCAAGGTGTAGGGATTCTTGCAGGTATCTTGAGATACTCGACAGTCGTCTCACCAACACATCTCTACTTGTACTTGCGAGGATGAAGTCGTCACAGTAACGGAGATACACAGACGAGCGTAACTGCTCCTTTACAAAATGATCCAACGGATCGAGATAGACGTTTGCAAACAACTGCGATGTGAGGTTCCCAAGCGGCAACCCTGGCTTATGACTGTGGACGATCCCCCTCACCAAACCCATCAGCCGGGAGTCTCGAATCCTCCGTCCAATCAATGCAAGCAGTACATCCTGATCAACGCTAGCAAAATATCGACGGATGTCCACCTTCAAGATCCAGATAGGTCCTCGCGTCTGTTGTTTCAACTTCCTCAACTGCGACTGAAGTCGCGCAACGGCTGCATGTGTCCCTTTTTTCTCACGACACGACCACGAGTCAAAAATAAACGAGCGGTCAAACACTGGTTCGATCACCTGGACAAGGGCGTGATGGACAATACGATCCTCAACCGACGCCTTGTGGATCACACGAGGCTTTGGATCGCAAACGGTAAATGTTTCGTACGGACCATGTTCCCAGACGCCGAGCGCCAGACGGTCATGGAGGTCAAACATGCGATCCTCCAAATATTGTTCGTACCCGAGGACGTCCAACCTGTTGCGCTTACCCTTTACAAACTTATTCCATGCCGCAAACAAATTTTCGGCCGAAACCATTTCGTCGTATGATGGACTCCTATGACGACCCCCCCCCCAGCCACATGTTGGCAACACTCTCCTCTTCCATCGCCTGAATGATCTGACGTGCTTGTGGTATGTGCATACGAAACAGTTTCCTAAAATGGATCGTTATGTGATGGGACTGAAAATATTTGAGCTACTCCTGGAGATACTCGTGCTTGTTGTGCGTGCCCAATACGCTCGTGAACGACAAAAAGTCGATGCGCTCCGATTAGTGATACCTCCACTTGATGCAGTCAAAATCCTTGTGCGCCTTACGAGAAAACTAGAAATCATCGACGAAGGTGCCTACATCAAGTTTGAAGAAGGTTTCCATGAAGCCGGAAAGATGCTAGGTGGATGGATCAGTGACACAGAAAACAAGCTGAAGTAATCCAGCTTGTTTTCGTATCTGCACTTCGGGAGAGGGACACTCCAAGATTGCCATCCTGGTTCCTGGGATTCCACCTATTCACGTTCATGCCGTCCGAGTCAGGCTTACCGGCGTTGACCAGGTTGCCATCCGAGGTGCGCCTTTCCTGCCATCCATCAAGACCGCCGTAAACAAACCATCTTGGCTCGTTTACTGCAACACAAAATGGCAGGAAGCAATGCAGACGTATGTAGTCACCGGTAAACCAATCTACTTGCGTAGTGGTTGTAAGAACCGGCAGGCAAAGGGTCAAAGGGGTAAAGGACAAAGGATCAAACCGTCTGCTAGCGGGAGAGGGACACTCCAAGAGACCCATCCCGGCCCCCGGGAAACCACCTACCCACGTGCAAGCCGCCCGAGTCAGGCCCACCGGCGTCGACCAGGCCGCCACCCGAGGTGCGGTCACTAGTCCAGTCATAGACACTCTGGCCGTTGAAGAGCCTGGTATTCTGAGTCTGCAGAAGTGAGGCGTGGTCAAAAATAGTATCTGCAAAGGAACGACGGTGGTTGCGGTTGAGGGAGAGGGCGGCAAGTTCAGTGGCGGCCGGTTTCCAGATTGCATCATCGGTCGAAGATGCGGCGGTCTTGAGCCGGTCAAGCGTGGCATCGTCAGCCTGCGCAATGGCGGCTTGCTCTTGTGGGGTCAGGTCGGGTTGTGAGGCGAGTGTGTCACGCAGGAGCCGGGTTTGGTCAGCGTAGTAGAGGTTGACGGAGTTGGGGAGCAGATCACGGGTCACGAGCTTCCACTCTGCCTTGGGTGTGGAGGTCTTGAAGAAAGCTTCGTTTGGATACCAGTCAACTTTGTAGAGGAATTTTCCCTTACCTGCGGCCTGGAGTTTTGGCTCGATGATCTCATGCATCCGCTCACCTGTGAGCGGAGCCCCTGTCGCATCGCGGTCAATGCGAAGGATGAGCATCATGTTCATGCGCTTGGCTCCCTCGAGTTGTTCCTGAGAGTACGGGATCTGCGGGATGTCCTCGGGTAGAAGATCCACATCCCAGGTGGCCTTCAGGGCCTCTGATCCCAGGACGTTATCTGCCCCCAGGATGTCACGAGCTTCTTGGAGGTTGGCGGCCTCTTGGCTCTCAGGCTTGGGAGGTTTCTCTTCAATGGGTCTTGTGCCTATGACTTCCCCTGTTTCAGGATCAATGATGTCCACTCCTTCTGCCTTGGGAGGTTGTGTCTTCTCACGGGGTCGAGGGACGTTGGGGTTTAAGAAGCCGACATCCTTGGGGGTGAGGACGGTGACAGTGGGTTTGTCGACTTCTAAGTGGGTGATGGTCTTGTCCTTGCCCTTACCTGTGGTTTCAACCTTGGGGAGATCGAAGTGGGTGAGGTAGAGGCTGACGGTCTTTTGTTCTTCTGGTGGAAACTGGTCGAGGTAGCCGGTGAGCTTGTTCATGAGGAACTCGCCAAGATGTTTCTTGCGGTCACGGGGGCTGGCCTTGTACTGGTCTACCCAGGAAAGGACGACTCCAGGATCCAGAATGAAGGATGGGAGGTGGAACTCCGCCTTGGGTTTGCCGGGGTTCTTTTTGTGAAGGACGGTGTCTTTGTGCGAGAACGCTTTGAAGAGCTCGCCCCAGGCTTGGGAGAAACGCCAGAGAAAGGCACCGGAGCGTGGGTCGAGGTCGAGGGACTTCACGCCTGTGGCGGCGTCTGCTTTGACCCAGCCAGGTTGAATCTCCTGTGGGGTCACAGCGGTGAGACGGCCGGTCTTCTGGTCTAGGAGAGAGGCGAGGAGAACCTGGTAGAGCTCGGGGTTGTCGGGGGTTTGTTCCAGGTACTCGACGTTGAGGACGTTTCCCGCAAACTCACGCTTGGTTTCGATACCGGTTTCTTCTCGGTCGTAGCGTTCGGATGGTGGGTTACCGGCAGCCAGGTAGAGGAAGCCGGGTTCCACAGTGACGGTTAGAGGCGTACCTGGGACAGTGACTTTGCGGCCTGGGCGACACTCGGAGACGAACTTCAAGATCTGTCTTTGAACAGAGGTAGGGCGTGTGTTGAACTCGTCATCAAAGAAGATACCTCCGCCACGGGAGTCTGAGGGTTTGTCTTTGGAAGAAGCAAGACCGGTCATGGCGCGCAAGAGAGGACCGTACTCGTAGGAGGTCTTGCCTTCTTCGATGGCTGGGGAAGCCAGGAGGCGGACAAACTTCTCTTGGTCTCCGCCCACGGTGCGCTCGGGTTCACGGGAGGAAAGCTCGATGGCGGCCGCACGAGCCATGGCGGTCTTACCTGTGCCTGTTTCTCCCATCAGCGCCGCAACGGGACGAGAAGTGAGAGCGCCGGTGAGCACGTCTTGCAAGAGCTTCTGGCGGGACTTGGTCCACACGAAACCATTCTCTCGCAGTTGGCGGGCGTACTCATTGATGGTGTCATACTCGATGAGCGCGGCAACATCGGGAGATTTGGTTTTGAGGAGGGAGAGTTTGTCTGAGAGGTCGTCAATGCGGGACTCCAAAACAACCCGACGGATGAGATGGACGGGATCAGATTCCTGGCCTGCGCGCTTGAACATATCGGCGAGGAGCGTATTGAGTTTGCCTCGTTCACCTTCCAAAGACTTCTCAATGCCTTTGAACTCCTCATACGTCCCGTTGATCTCGTTCTTCTCACGCTCATGACGAGCCAGTTCTTTCTCAAATGTTTTTTGAGTTAACGGAAGCAGGTTGCGGTACAACGCCAACGAGATCCCTGCGTCCAGATCCTCTTTGACGAACTTGTGACGGAGGCGCCTGGCAAAACCCTCCTGTCCCCTGTCTTCATCCGACTGAGGTTGAATATGTGCCAGCTTTGATTGCAACGACCGGCGCAGAGCCCAGGCTGTTTCCGCCAAGGACGCAGTATTGGCGCCTTCTGCCTGAGTCTGTTTGAGAAACGCTCCGGCCATCTCTTGAGCCTCTGGCGACACTTCAAGATCAGCCACGGAAAGATTGGCGATGGTTTCCAAATCGACGATCCTTTTTGGTACATGTTCTGGCGATGGACGTTCAGGCATAGATCAAATGTTTTGTAGTTCAGCTACCGCCTCATCAATGGCTCTTCGTATCAACTTCTGCAGTGGCTTCATGTCACCAACATCACCCGCCTGCAAGGCACGAATGTATTTGAGCCGTCCCTGTGTTGTCTCGACGTTCAACTCAATAGGTGGTAAACCCAGCTTCAACAAAATCACATTAGTGAGAAGTCTGGCGATACGGCCGTTGTAATCAAGGAATGGATGAATCCAAAGGAACCGGTGATGCGTCCAAGAAAGTAGATCGACAAGTGAATCAAGGAACGACGGCTCATCGATGGATGAGAGGTGCTTCAATCGCTCCTTGAGATCCTCACAAAAATCAACCATCTGCTGTGGGACTCGATAAAATGCTGGTGGCTGATGCGCTGAAACCTCAACCTCGACTCGACGAAACCTCCCTGCAGTATCTGGAAAAATCCAACCGAATCCAATCCTATGTAGGTGCTGAAGATGCTCTGGTGTAATTCGCGTGCCAGGTTTAGTCATCTTGAGTACATACGTCCAAGCTCGAGCAATGCCTTCAACTTCAAGACGAATAAGTGCTGACCGAGGAATGACTCCGAAAGCTGTCTCTTTGTAACTGGTCTCTCCCGGTCGTTTTGGCATACCTACTTCATGACGCTCAGGACACGCTCGACATCTTGACGGGATGTTTCAGCGTGTTCCGTTTTTGTCGTCCGATAAACCATCTTGGGAAGAAAGGTACGCAAATACCTGTCATGCAGTGAGCTATTGTGTGAAGTTTTTCTGTACTTCTTTAGCAAACGAATGGTTTGTGTATTGGACATAAAATTTGAATGCAAAATGCAAAAATCACCCTAGAATTCTATCGTCTGACGAAGACGAAGTCAATCATTAGTCACTTATGTGTCTTGGCTCGTTTACTGCAACACAAAATGGCAGGAAGCAATGCAGACGTATGTAGTCACCGGTAAACCAATCTACTTGCGTAGTGGTTGTAAGAACCGGCAGGCAAAGGGTCAAAGGGGTAAAGGACAAAGGATCAAACCGTCTGCTAGCGGGAGAGGGACACTCCAAGAGACCCATCCCGGCCCCCGGGAAACCACCTACCCACGTGCAAGCCGCCCGAGTCAGGCCCACCGGCGTCGACCAGGCCGCCACCCGAGGTGCGGTCACTAGTCCAGTCATAGACACTCTGGCCGTTGAAGAGCCTGGTATTCTGAGTCTGCAGAAGTGAGGCGTGGTCAAAAATAGTATCTGCAAAGGAACGACGGTGGTTGCGGTTGAGGGAGAGGGCGGCAAGTTCAGTGGCGGCCGGTTTCCAGATTGCATCATCGGTCGAAGATGCGGCGGTCTTGAGCCGGTCAAGCGTGGCATCGTCAGCCTGCGCAATGGCGGCTTGCTCTTGTGGGGTCAGGTCGGGTTGTGAGGCGAGTGTGTCACGCAGGAGCCGGGTTTGGTCAGCGTAGTAGAGGTTGACGGAGTTGGGGAGCAGATCACGGGTCACGAGCTTCCACTCTGCCTTGGGTGTGGAGGTCTTGAAGAAAGCTTCGTTTGGATACCAGTCAACTTTGTAGAGGAATTTTCCCTTACCTGCGGCCTGGAGTTTTGGCTCGATGATCTCATGCATCCGCTCACCTGTGAGCGGAGCCCCTGTCGCATCGCGGTCAATGCGAAGGATGAGCATCATGTTCATGCGCTTGGCTCCCTCGAGTTGTTCCTGAGAGTACGGGATCTGCGGGATGTCCTCGGGTAGAAGATCCACATCCCAGGTGGCCTTCAGGGCCTCTGATCCCAGGACGTTATCTGCCCCCAGGATGTCACGAGCTTCTTGGAGGTTGGCGGCCTCTTGGCTCTCAGGCTTGGGAGGTTTCTCTTCAATGGGTCTTGTGCCTATGACTTCCCCTGTTTCAGGATCAATGATGTCCACTCCTTCTGCCTTGGGAGGTTGTGTCTTCTCACGGGGTCGAGGGACGTTGGGGTTTAAGAAGCCGACATCCTTGGGGGTGAGGACGGTGACAGTGGGTTTGTCGACTTCTAAGTGGGTGATGGTCTTGTCCTTGCCCTTACCTGTGGTTTCAACCTTGGGGAGATCGAAGTGGGTGAGGTAGAGGCTGACGGTCTTTTGTTCTTCTGGTGGAAACTGGTCGAGGTAGCCGGTGAGCTTGTTCATGAGGAACTCGCCAAGATGTTTCTTGCGGTCACGGGGGCTGGCCTTGTACTGGTCTACCCAGGAAAGGACGACTCCAGGATCCAGAATGAAGGATGGGAGGTGGAACTCCGCCTTGGGTTTGCCGGGGTTCTTTTTGTGAAGGACGGTGTCTTTGTGCGAGAACGCTTTGAAGAGCTCGCCCCAGGCTTGGGAGAAACGCCAGAGAAAGGCACCGGAGCGTGGGTCGAGGTCGAGGGACTTCACGCCTGTGGCGGCGTCTGCTTTGACCCAGCCAGGTTGAATCTCCTGTGGGGTCACAGCGGTGAGACGGCCGGTCTTCTGGTCTAGGAGAGAGGCGAGGAGAACCTGGTAGAGCTCGGGGTTGTCGGGGGTTTGTTCCAGGTACTCGACGTTGAGGACGTTTCCCGCAAACTCACGCTTGGTTTCGATACCGGTTTCTTCTCGGTCGTAGCGTTCGGATGGTGGGTTACCGGCAGCCAGGTAGAGGAAGCCGGGTTCCACAGTGACGGTTAGAGGCGTACCTGGGACAGTGACTTTGCGGCCTGGGCGACACTCGGAGACGAACTTCAAGATCTGTCTTTGAACAGAGGTAGGGCGTGTGTTGAACTCGTCATCAAAGAAGATACCTCCGCCACGGGAGTCTGAGGGTTTGTCTTTGGAAGAAGCAAGACCGGTCATGGCGCGCAAGAGAGGACCGTACTCGTAGGAGGTCTTGCCTTCTTCGATGGCTGGGGAAGCCAGGAGGCGGACAAACTTCTCTTGGTCTCCGCCCACGGTGCGCTCGGGTTCACGGGAGGAAAGCTCGATGGCGGCCGCACGAGCCATGGCGGTCTTACCTGTGCCTGTTTCTCCCATCAGCGCCGCAACGGGACGAGAAGTGAGAGCGCCGGTGAGCACGTCTTGCAAGAGCTTCTGGCGGGACTTGGTCCACACGAAACCATTCTCTCGCAGTTGGCGGGCGTACTCATTGATGGTGTCATACTCGATGAGCGCGGCAACATCGGGAGATTTGGTTTTGAGGAGGGAGAGTTTGTCTGAGAGGTCGGTAACTTTGGCCTCGAGAAGCGCGCGTTTCATGAGATGAACCGGCTTAGGTTCTTGACCCGCGCGCTTGAACATGTCCGCAAGCAAACCGTTGAGCTTCCCCCGCTCATCATCCAGAGACTTCTCAAGCGTTTTAAATTCCTCGTAGGTTCCATTGATTTCGTTCTTCTCACGCTCATGCCGCACGAGTTCGCGCTCAATGGTTTGGCTGGCAAGCGTCGTGAGACGGCGATATACCGCGAGCGAAAAGCCATGGGTCTCGTCCTCTTGTAGGAGCTTGCGACGCAGCTCGCCCAGGCTGACGCCTGGGGCTACCTCGGAAAGATGGCGGAGATCCTCCTGAAGCTGACGGCGCAGAGCCCAAGCAAGCTCGGCCATTTCTGCTTGCGAGGTCTTCTCCTTGGCAAGACCATCGAGATAGTCACGCGCCATGGCCTCTGCGTCGGGAAGAACCTCAACTTCACCCACGGGAATTCCCTGGATGGTCGAGAGGTCGAAGCGCGGTCGCGGAGCTTCGGGGGTGAAGGATGGACGTTCAGGCATATATCGCATTATACAGGAATCGGCGTAAGGATCTCTGCACCGCCTTCCTTGGTGACCGCGATCGTGACTTCAAAATGTGATCCAAGTGTTCCGTCGCTCATGACGATCGACCAGCCGTCCGCGGCCGTGTCGACGTGATAGTCACCGCCCAGGCCCAACATCGGCTCAAGCGCCAGACACATCCCGTCCTCGATCACGACTTTGGGATACCGGTCGGAAACGTAGTTGGGCACATGAGGCGCCTCATGAACCTGATGACCGACGCCGTGGCCGACGAGCGCGCGGACGATGCCATAGCCATGGGGCTTCACATACTCCTCGACCGCCTGGGAAATGTCTTTGATCTGCCCACCGACTTTCGCCGCGGCAACTCCAGCAAGAAGCGATGCCTTTGTTACGTCCATCAGTTTGCGAGCTTCTGGACTCACCTTTCCGACCGGAACCGTCACCGCCATGTCAGTACACAGTCCCTCAAGCCAACACCCGATGTCCAGGCCAATGATGTCGCCCTCCTTGAGTTTCAGATCGCGGTTGCCAAGTCCATGCACAACCTCCTCGTTCACGGAAAGACAAATGGTGCTTGGAAACGGTGTGTCGCCGGGACTCGATTGATAACCCTTGAACGAAGGTGTGCCTCCGCCCTCAATGATCACCCGCTCACCGATCTGATCGATCTCTCGCAACGTGACCCCGGGAGCAACCGCATCGACTGCCGCTTTGAGCGCGCGTGAAAGCAAGGCGCCCCCATGGCGCATCGAGTCGATTTCTTTTGTTGTTTTTGTCAGTGCCATAGCGCTACTTCATAGGGGCTTTCTTGCCCACCATAGCCTCGGCGACGGTGGGAGCCCCGTCTGATTCGACGCCCCTCCCGCCGTCGCTGAAGCTATGGCGGGCAGGAAAGGGGCTGTGAATTCTCAAAGAGATTTTAGAATTCTCCCAAACACCTCCTCCACCGATCCCACGCCATCGACATGCTTCACAAGTCCGTCATACTTCTCAATAACCGGCGACGTATCGTTCTCATAAATCTCAAGTCGTCGTTCAATAGCCGCTGGCGTATCGTCGGCACGTTGGTACCACTCCCCACCGCACGCACAATGGTCGCCGGGCTTGAGTCCATCCTTGATCGCTCCCACCTTTCCGCAGGCGCGACACGTGAGTCGGCCGCCGAGTCGCAGAAGCGATTCTTCACGAGACACATCGATGACCAACACGTGTGTCGGCGTGTCAAAATCAAAAGCGGCGTACTGTGAGAGGTTGCGAGGATAGCCATCAAGGATGTAGCCGTTTTGGGTGTCTGGCTTCTGGAGACGCAGTTTAAGCAGATGCGCCGCATCTTCATCAGACACGAGGTTCCCGGGCAGGATGATCTCGTAAAGTTTTTTTCCAAACGCCGAGCCGGTCGCGATCTCGTCACGAATGAGCTGGCCCATCCCAAACGCTGGAATGTTCAGGTGAACAGAAAGCTTTTCCGCCTGCGTGCCTTTTCCACTCCCCTGCGGGCCCATGAGAAGAATTTTGTGAATCATACACGGCGTAGTCTAGCAAAACAAAAAACTGCCCGCTAGGGGCAGCTTTTCTATACTTCGTATTCTCGCATGGTGAGCTGAGCTTCGATCTGTTTCACGGCGTCGATGATAACGGCGACAATGATGAGGACAGACGTTCCCCCAATGACGAGGTTCGTGTTGCCGGTTGCCTGTTGCATGATGACCGGTAGAACCGCGATGATGGAGAGGAACAAGGCGCCCGTAAACAAAAGACGATTCACGACCCACCCAAGATAGTCCGCTGTTTGTTTGCCAGGACGAATACCCGGGATGAAGCCTCCTTGCTTTTGAATGTTCTCCGCAACCTGGTCGGGATGGAAAATGACCGAGGTGTAGAAGTAGGCAAAAACGAAGACCAAGACGAAATAGGTGATCCCGTACACGGTCTGATTCTGGAAGGTCTGGAGCGTCCACGTCGCCGCGTCTCGTAAGAATTCCGTCTTCGCGTTGAGGAAAAACTGAGCGATGACGGTCGGGAACAAGACGATCGAGATGGCGAAAATGATCGGGATCACGCCGCCCATGTTGAGGCGCAGAGGGATGTGCGAGGACACAGCGCCGGAGAGTCGCGTGCCTTGAACCGCGCGGGCGTACTGGACGGGGATGTTGCGCTGAGCTTCGTTCATGACGACGATGGCGACAATCGTGATGATGGTCACCGCGATGAAGACGATCATGGTGATGAGTTGACTACGGTCATAGATCGCGAGCGACTGGCTCAAGAACGTCGGGAGACCGGCCACGATACCAGCAAGAATCAAAATGGAAATACCGTTGCCAACGTTCTTCTCTGAGATCAACTCTCCCATCCACATCAGGAACATCGTTCCGGCGGTGAGGCTCAAAATCGCGAATGCGATCGTCACCATCCCAGAGCTTGTGAACACCTGCCCCTGCTGGGACAAAAGAAGGATGAGACCGTAGGCTTGAACGAAGGAAAGCGGCACGGTAGCAAAACGCGTCCACTGAGTGATTTTCTGGCGACCTTGCTCTTCCTTTTGCATCTCTTCAATCGACGGCACAATCATGCCCAAAAGCTGGAAGATGATGGAAGACGTAATGTAAGGCATGACGCCCATGGCGACGACGGAGAAACTCTCAAGCGTGCCACCGGAAAAAATGTTGAGGAGACCGAAAAACTGATTGTTGCCGCCGAAGATATTCTGCAAGGCGGTCGCGTCGACTCCAGGAACCGGGATGTGGGCGGTCACACGGAAAATAATGAGCATCGCCACAATGAACAGGACGCTATTTCGGACGTCCTTTGTTTTCCAGATGCGAAGGAGCGTGTTCATAAGAAATGATTAGGATTGAACGACCGTTCCGCCAGCCTTTTCAATTTTTTCTTTGGCCGTAGCAGAAATTTTACAGTCGGTGAGCGTGATGGCGATGGTGATCTCTCCGCTGGCAAGAATCTTCACGGGCAATGTCGCGGACTCGACAAGGCCTTTCTTCACGAGGATATCGGGAGAAACCTTCGCTCCACCACTGAAGTGTTTGGCGAGGTCTCCGACGTTCACCACTTGCGCTTCCGGGCGGTTACTCTTGAACCCTCGAGCCTTTGGTGTGGAAAGCATGATGGAACGGATACCGAGTTTCTGAAGACCAGTGACGCCAGATCGTGCGCCTTGTCCTTTCACACCTCGACCAGAATACGTGCCTTTGGAACCAAGGCCTCGTCCGATGCGCTTCTTGCCTTTGGAAGCGCCTTTTTGAGGTTGAAGAGAGTGAAGTGTAAGAGACATATTACGCGTTTTCGATTACCGGCTGTGGTTGCGTGGCTTCTACGACAGGCGCCGCAGGAGCTTCGACAACCTCCACCGTGCGCAATTGCTTGAGCGCTTCCAACGTGGCTTTGGCAATGTTGATTTTGTTGCTGGAATTGAGAATTTTCGAAATGGCATTGGGCACACCCGCAAACTCGAGCACCATGCGAACCGCCCCGCCAGACTTGAGTCCGGTTCCTTTTGGAGCTGACTTCAACAAAACGACGGCGGAACCAAACTTCACCAATACAGCGTGAGGGATCGTGCCATCAACCAACGGAACAGTAAGGACACTTTTCTTGGCTTGCTTGTAGGCCTTTTCAATCGCGATCTGGACGTCACCACCTTTGGCGACCCCGAGCCCGACTTTGCCCTTCTTGTCGCCGATCACAAGCGCACAGCGGAACGACATACGTTTTCCACCAGAAGTCACACGCGTGACGCGCGCGAGATCCAAGATCTTTTGCTCGAACTCGCGAGGGGCGCGTTCATCACGCTTCCCTCGTCCGCGACCACCGCCGCCGCGACCGCGACGATCCGATTGATCTCCCCCGCGCTTGCCTGCCGAAGCTCCGGCGAAGGCAGGGCCTCGGCCACTTGGGCGTTTTGGTTGTACACTCTTTTCATCAGCCATATTAGAAGGTTAGTCCGGCTTCTCGAGCTCCATCAGCTAGAGCCGCAACGCGTCCATGATAACGGTAGGCCCCGCGATCAAAGACGACTTGTGTGATTCCCAGAGCCTGCGCCTTCTTCCCGATACTGACACCCACAAGTTTGGCGACCTCAAGAGGCAATCCCTTGGCGGCTTCCTTATCGGAAGCGGCGGCAAGCGTCTTGCTCCCGTCATCGTTGATGAGCTGGACGTAGATGTGCTTGAGACTGCGCTGTACGCACAGACGTGGACACACCGCCGTGCCATGGAGCCTGGCTCGTGTTCGCGCTGCGCGCAAACGTTGGTGTTGGTGTTTTTTTACTGTTGCGAGACTCATACTATTCACCCGCCTTTTGAGACTTTCCTGCCTTACGGCGGA
>JBBTRQ010000035.1:0-2727 GCA_038065075.1 Patescibacteria group bacterium | reverse complement strand
GACTACAACCGACCGCACGGTCAACTGGTCTTCAACAACGACGCGACAGCGCGGCTCGAGTACGGCTGCGGAGTCTACGGCATGCACAGAACTCTGAAGTGGGAGCGGCTGCTGAAACAACTGGCGTGCCGCACCCTCGGCCTCCCGGCGGCCTGTGCAGTCCCGGCATGCACTGTATTGTTTGAGCTTGGACTCACGACAGCATACGCGCGTGTGCACATGCATCGACTGCGGCTCTTCACAACAATATGCAATGCAGGAAACGGCACGAACTCAAGGATTCGCGAACTGTGGAACGCGCACTCGGCGAACTACGCAGCGAATCCGCACCCAGCTATGTGGCGGGCGCGCGTATTGGAAAGTCTGACGTGGGTTGGCAAAGCGCACTGCATTGACGCGGGATGGGATATCAACCAAGACGGCAGTGTAAAAGATGCGGTAATGGCCGCGGCAACTCGTGACGTACACGCGGACATCGCCACGTATCCGTCTCTGGATCCTGGGTATCGGGACGTCATACGCGATGGACGTCTCACCCTCCAATGGTACACCACGCACCAGCGAGCAGACGTCGTAGAGGTTTGGGCGCGCCTTCGCATTGGGCAGACAGTCCTCTATGAGCGAACCAGACGCTTCGGCCCGAACGCGATAGCCGACCGGGCGATGCGGTTGTGTCCATTCTGCAACGTGGAGTGCGAAAGCTCGAAGCACTTCCTGATTCGATGTCCTCGATGGGCAGCTCAGAGAGCCGGAGCAGAGGGCCGCATTCTCGAGAGCGACCGCGTTTCGGCATTCTTCAAACAAGCGGCGCGGACAATCTCTGAGCGACCTGACACATGGTACGCAATTCTGCTCTGTGGACACCTCCCTCCTGAGTTCGGCGATGACTACAACCGACCGCACGGTCAACTGGTCTTCAACAACGACGCGACAGCGCGGCGCGTTCTGCCTGACCGCACAGCTGTCCTCTCTCTGCTTGGTACACACATTCTACGATGGTACAACGAGCGACGAGAGAATGAACCTACGTAGCGCGCATGCCATTCTGTGCTCTCAATACGCGCGCTAACTTCTTCTGTCTCGCAGTCACGGCTGCGAGACATCGGCACTCTCCGCTTGGAGATGTCGCCGGTTACCATTTACCGAAGCTCACGGAGCGTAGGTAGCCTCATTGTTCACAACTGTGTGAGGCCAAATGGATCATTTTCATTTTCATTTTCATTTTCGCCAACACGCGCTCGGCGCAGAATCGTACTCGCGACCGACGAACTACCTAGGATGAATGAATGAATGAATGAATGCATTGACTCGCACATGGGTCAGACCCACAACAAGTTGCTAGAATTGAAACAACTAGCATCACACAACTGCACGCCTAGTCACGTGCCTCTAGCTAACGCCAGGAAGTGGTCCTTCCATAATCGCCAGCTGACGAAACGCCTCCAGTCGTGTCGAGAACATTGTCGATTTCACCATCCAAGAAGCAGTGTTTCTGCCACACAGAGATCACACAAGCACAACGAAGCAGAATGCCTGCCACACGAATAAACCACGACGAAGCAGAATGCCTGCCAAACAGAAATCACACAGAAGCGAAATCACCACCAGCAGGACTCCGCGCAGGGCCCTTGCATGTTGCCCGCCTCGCTCATCTCCACTGCTCATCGCATGCACGATGTCCTGGTCACGACACCGCGCCGCATCTTACACTCTTGAATATCCCGCCATCTGCGCCCGCTCCAGGTACCAAGCACGAAGCTGTCGTCCAGTGACCCACATCACCGTGCGCCTGTCACTAAGAGCTTGCCTCGCTCTGGCAACCATCTCGTCAGAGACACCATCATCCCACATTCGCGACGAAATCCGCTTTGTTAGCTGTGCCCACGAGAGTACGTATTCCTCCCCCAGCTCTGGCAGCGGCGCGCACATCAGCAAGCGCCACCACAGGTCGGGACTCGCCTGCATCGTGTTACCTAGCGCGTTTTTTACAGACCGGGAGATCCCAAGGTGTCCCAGAATGCTGGCAACCAGAGCCAATCTTCGCTCAGCCCACCTGTCACATTCCATAATCATATGCCACGTCGACTCGACACCAGGGTGTTCGCATCCGTTGCATTGGCATACGCGTTCCTCCAATGGAGTTCCATTCCATCGACCGAGATACTCCGCCACAGCTGCAAACCCTGTCCGCAGCCTCCACCGCACCAGATTCACCTCCTTGTCCGGGTGCTCCAGATATTCTTGGTATCTGGGCCAGTCAGTGCGAACCCGTTCGTACCACCGCAAGGACCGTTTGTGCGCACAATGCATGCGCCACACTTCACCCTCTCTGCGCTGCAGCAGCTCCTTGGGCGAACACCCAATCTCATACCCCGTTGGCACGTCTGGGTCCCGTGGTAGGCCCACGCTGAACCGATCCAGCATCCCCACAGACTCAAGAACCTCCTTAACTCTCGCTACAAGGGTGTAAGACGGGTTGCCCGCAGCCTCACACGCCGTCACAAGCTCCTGCCATGCAAGCCGCGGGATGGAGTTCGCAGGGCGGCGCATGATCGTATCCCACACGCGGATCGTGTGCATTGCGGCACGGGCCTCAAACCCCATGAATCCCCACTCACCGAATAGCACGTCGCGCGGTATACCGCTCGTGCTGCGCGGCACACGAAGCCAAGCGATAAACGCGACCCCGCAACAATACTCACTCCCCAGGTCCACCGCTGTCACCGT
>JBBTRQ010000034.1:0-16497 GCA_038065075.1 Patescibacteria group bacterium | reverse complement strand
GAATGTGACATCTTTGCTGATTACTATCCTGTGACATTATTGCTGGATAACGACAGCCCCATTGACAATGTAGGTTTTTTCAGGTAGGCTCTCTCGTCAGTCTCGAAAGGGATCTGGCGACAACCCTGACGGAAAGAGAGCCACCATGGAACGCGAACGAATCATCGGCAACCTCCGACAGCTCTGGGGCATTCAGAACGCGCTCATCAAGTACCTGGACGGCGAGCTCTCGGATGTCAATCTCCACGGCGAGGATCCCGACGATCAGGTGAGCGACGCGCGCGCCATCGGCTTCATCGTCGGCCGGAACTTCGAGGGTACCCCCGAGGCGATGGCCGACGCCTTCATCGAGCGCTTCAAGAGCGAATAGACCTCAGTACCTCCACCCCTACTGACGGACACAGGATGTGTTCGTCTTTTCTTTGGCAAAAAATAGACCCAACACCTTCAAGGTTCATCTCTCTCAGCGGCTTGTACAGCTCATTCTTGTAGTCAAAACTCGACGCATGGCCGACGTAGATTTTCATACGGTCCAACTTTACCACAAACCCCTCCAACAAGGAGGGGTTTGACTCTACTGATTGTTAATCCATTCCGTGTACTTTGACTTGGAAATGCCTGAATGGCGAGCTGACATATCCATTGTTTTTCTCGACTGCCGACTTTTTTCCTTCAAACTAATTATGACCTGCACGATCCTGTCTCCCGTAAGCTCACGCTTTATATAGTAGTCATGCGATGACCTTGTGTGCTCGTACGTAAACCCGTTCTCTTTAAGAAACCTCGCATGCTCCTTTGCGCTAAATTGATGCCAGTTCTTTCCCATAAGTCCTAGGCCGGACAAAGATCTACGATTGGAAAGATTGAAAGCGAACTATAGTCTGCTTTTCGTTTTACCTCAGACTTCTTTTGATCATCAAGAAATTTGCTGTACGTCTTCCAGTACACATCTGGAGCTGGTCGATTCAGTAGAGCATCATCCAGATTTGCCTTGCACACTGTTTCGATATGGCCTGATACTGACTCCATCATTTCCCGCGATAGTTCCTCTGGATCGGAACCCTCTTTAACAATATCTAATTCCAAACAAACGGAGATGTACTTCTTTCCTTTCTTGAAAGTGAAAACACGAACTTGTCCAGATTTCTTTGTATTTCTTACTATCAATTTCATATTGTTCTTACTTTAATTGAAATGACCCATCCGGTCAATTGAGCATGAATGTGTATAATCACGCTTTCATCCAGCTCTTGAGTGACTGGAGATCAGTGTAGAGATAAGTAGTCAGACCAAACGTTGCTACGGCCTCGACTTTTTCTGGATCGTCATCGATAAAGAGCGAGTCGCTTGGCTGTGAACCGATTTGCTCAAACGCATAGTCCCAGAAAGCCTGTTCCTTTTTTGAACAGCCGACGCCGGCCGAGTAAAAGACTCGTTCAAAGACCTTTCCGCCGCCAAGCTCTCGCTCAAGATGTTCTCCTCGATACTTCTCTTGGTCCGTCGCCATAAAGCATCGGACTCCTTGCTCTTTGAGGTCCATCACATAGTCGATGACCTCTTGATCGATTTGCGTCCCCTTCGAGAACCAATACTCCAGTAGCTCATCGAGCGTCCCCTTCCAACCCCAATCGCCAATGACTTTCCCAAGCTCCACTTTGAGATCTGCCTTTCCAATGGAGCACTGACGGAACACGCCCGTAAAGAAAGGCAGCATCGTTTCAATCTTGATTTCAAAGTCCCGCTCAAGCTGTTCCGTAAACAAAAACTTGCTTTTGATCAGCACTCCGTCTACATCAAAGAAAATGGATTTGTAGGTCTTCATACCCACCAACTCTATCACAATCCCCACCGCGATGAAGACCGTTCGTGTTAAACTTCCATGGTATGTCAGACATCAAGGGTTTCAAGGACACAATCAATTGGTACAACGAAAACGCGAAGGCCTATGCGAATGTGTTGGCACAGTTTCCAAATCTTAAACTTCTCGAAGATTTCGCGGATCTGCTTCCTTCAGGTGCGAGCATTCTGGATGCTGGTTCTGCTGGAGGAAGAGACTCGGGTTTTTTTCGTGGCCGAGGGTATAAAGTAACTGGAATCGACCTGTCCGAAGGTCTCTTGAACGAAGCAAGGATGACGCATCCTGGCATCACGTTTGTACAAGGAGACTTTCGAGAGCTCCCGTTTGAGGGTGAGACGTTTGACGCCGTCTGGTCTCACGCTTCTCTTCTGCACTTCGAGACGATCGAGGATGTTGAGAAGTCTTTCACAGAATTTCATCGAGTGCTCCGGCCAGGCGGTGTCTTGTCTGTGTTCGTAAAACAGCCGCCCGGCAAGGAAAAGTTCAGCATAGTCTCGGACAAGCTATCCGGCCATGACCGATTCTTCCAGTGGTTCACAGCTCCTGAAGTCAAGAGATTACTTGAAGAGGCTGGGTTCACCGTCGAAAAAATCTCGGAAAATTTCCAGGATCCAGCCGGGAGAAAGGATGTGCACTGGGTTGCCGCTCTTGGGAGGAGATAATTTCGGAGTCTTGCGAAATGGGGTCAGGTCGGGTTACGTGCTTTTTCATGACGACTTTTTTTCGTACCTACGAAATTTTGTTACCAGTTTGTACTCGAGTGCCCTTTGGTTTAAACTCTGAAACATATGGACCTCCACTCACGTTGGACACACAGATGGCTCAACCCTAAGACCGACTCGTTTGAGTCACCTATTCATGGGCTCGGGGTCGTGGCGAACGCCGATATGAAGAAGGGCGAAGTGATTATGGTGTACGGCGGCATTGTCGTGCCAAGACGCGAGATCAGGGAGTATCGCAAAGAAGGTGGCCATGCCGGCATTCAGCTCAGCGAGGATTTTTTCATGGTTCCGGCATCCAGAGAGGAGTTGCAGACAGAAGGAATCATCAATCACTCCTGCGACCCCAATGTCGGGTTTCGAAGTCAGGTTGAGCTGGTTGCAATGCGCGACATCAACAAAGGCGAAGAGATCTTCCTCGACTACGCGTTCGTGGAAACAGATTTTGATTCCTTCGACTGTCACTGTGGCTCCGCCAACTGTCGCGCTCGCGTGTCTCCTGACGACTGGAAGCGAAAGAATCTTCAGGAGCGCATCGGCGATTACTTCTCGCCGTATCTCAAAGCAAAACTGAAAGAAGTAAAATAAGAACCGCTACGTATGAGTAATTACACAATGAAACGCGTCCTCGTCTTGTTAACGGGTGGAACCGTTTCAGGGAACGTCGCCAAGAGCAGTGTCTCCCAGGAAGTAAAATCCGATCCGAATAGTTTCATGGAGATCCTCAAAAACTCATGTGAAATCGTGAAGCTCAACTGGAACATTGAAATCAAGCCAGAGGTGCACGAGTTGTTCAATGTCGATAGTTCTAATATTCTCCCCGAGAACTGGACAACCCTTGCAGGGAAAATTCAGGAAGTCTATGACGATTATGATGCCTTCATTGTTTTGCATGGAACCAATACCATGGGGTACACCTGTGCGGCTCTCTCCTTTGCGCTCGAGAATATCAACAAGCCCGTTATCGTAACGGGAGCACAAGTTCCGTTGGGCTACCTAGGCACAGATGCAACCACAAACCTCGTCAATGCTCTGCGACTGGCAGTTTGGGGATACCACCAGATCAAGGGTGTGATGGCCGTTTTTGGAAGTCAGATCATTACGGGTGTGCGAGTTAAAAAAGGAACCGACTTCGACTACGATCCTTTCAAGGCATTCCAAACGGGATCGATCGGACAGATCGGTCGGTTTATTCGCATCAGTGAACCAGCGCTCAATAAGCATTTGAGTTACCTGACGAAGTCGGGTCCCCTGGCCATCCAGTCTCGCGTATTGAGTGTGAAAAAAGATTTTGAAACCTCAACCATTGCCTCGCTCACGGAATTTCCTGGCATGTCACCAAAACTTTTCCAGTCGCTGGTAGAGAATACTGGAATCAAGGCCTTCGTGTTCCGTGCATTTGGTGCTGGGGATGCGAGTCAACATTTGCGCGATGGCTTTACCTATCTCAAAGAAAAACAGATCCCCATCGTCGTCACCTCACAGGCGCCAAGCGGAGTGGCCAGCTTTCAAGTCAACGAACCTGGAAAAGAACTACGAGATCTTGATCTGGCGATCCCCGCATTTGATATGAGCATTGAATCGATTACAGTGAAGCTTTCCTGGCTCCTTGCGCAAAAATTTAGCTACGAACAGATCAAGAGCAAGATGCTTGAGGATATGCATGGTGAAATAAACATCGAGAATGAACTCATCTAATATGTCTGAGAAACATGAACCTGGATTCCAACCGGGTGCCCACATTGAGGAAGAGGCGCCCTACAAGATGAACCTTTTGACCAATCGTGACGCGGTCATCGAGGCACTTATTGCGATGGAGGGGCAGAATTGGTTTGAGAATCATCAACCTCGCTGGGGGGAGAACTCCATCGATGGTGCTCTCAAGAAAGTTCAAGATGGAGGAAGTGGGATTATCTATGGTGCCGGCGGATCTCATCGATTTTATATCAGAAAAAATGGCGATGTCGTCTACTCTGGAAGTCACGGTGCAAATAAAGTCGATAAAGCACAGAGTCTGGGATTCAAAATCAATTAGGTTAGATCAACGAAAATCCCTTACTTTGATTAAAAGTGAACACTGGAGACCTGACCCCGTGTGGTATAATCAGGTTGCTATGAAACGCCTGTTTTTTGGTTCGTTTATTGCGTTGCTTGTCTTCCAGCCGCTTGCCATCGCCCAGGCTGATGAGTTTGTTGTCGATCCTGAGTATCTTGTTTCCGACGCCGAAATGCTCGATGTCTACAGCATGTCGCTTCTTGATGTGGAGCGATTTTTGATTCGAGGAGCACTGGATGAATACACCGGTGAGGACGTGAATGGAGAGAAGTTGAGCGCCGCACAGATCATCTTCAATGCCGCCCAGGAATTTGAGCTCAGTCCCCGCTTCTTGCTGACTCTGCTTCAGCGAGAACAAAGCCTCGTCGAAGACGATTCGCTCACGCAAAAGCAACTCGACTGGGCCATGGGGTATGCGGTGTGCGACGACTGTTCGATGGACGATCCGCGCATTGCCAAGTTCATGGGCTTCGGGAATCAGGTCTACTACGCGGCACAGCGTATTCGCGAGAACTACCTCGACGATCTCGAATCCCGCGGTTACACCGAGACACTCGTGGGTCCTGGCCGTGAAGTCACCATCGACGGCACGTCTGTCACGCCGGTGAACTTCGCAACGTCTGTCCTCTACACGTACACGCCGCACCTCCACGGCAACGAGAATTTTGTTCGCATCTGGGATCGTTGGTTTAACTTCGAGTACCTCACAGGCAGTCTCTTGCAGGACAAGGAGTCCGGTGGAATCTGGCTCATCCAATACGGCGAGCGTCGGCCCATCACCTCACGCACGGCTTTCTATTCTCGCTTCAATCCCGACACGGTCGTGCAGGTAAGCTCAACGACGCTGGAACAATACCCAATCGGCACGGCCATCAGCTTTCCGAATTACTCCCTGTTGCGTTCTCCCCGAGGAACGGTCTATCTCATCGTCGATGACACACGTCGCGGATTCACCTCGCAGGAAGCGTTCCGATCGCTCGGATTCGTCTCTGACGAAATTGTCGATGTGACCTGGGAGGATCTCGATGCGTATATCGAAGGCGAGCCACTGACGGTGGAGACAAGCTATGCCCAGGGCACGCTCTTGCAAGACAAGACAACAGGAGGCGTCTTCTATGTCGAGAATGGAGAGAAGCACCCGATCTTCTCGCGCGAGATCCTGAACAACAAATTCACGAATCCCGACCTGACCCCAGTCTCGAGCGAGGACCTCGAGTCGCTCGAACGCGGTGACGCCGTCCTGTTCCAAGACGGAACGCTCACGGGCGTGCCGGGATCGCCTGATGTATTCGTTATCTCCGAGGGAATGCGCCGACCGATCGTCGATGAACTGACCTTCTACAGTTTCGGCTGGGACTGGAGCCAGGTCGTGTGGACGTCCGAGCGAGCCGTGCTTGAGCATCCGCTTGGCGAGCCTCTTGAGTTAGATACCGAATTCGAGGATGAGATCGAAGTTGCAGGCGCACGCCCCTAAAGGGGCTGTGAAATTATTTCATAGGTCCTTCAATTATTTCATAGGGCCTTTAGGCCCGTTTCTCCGTATGATCTGCTTCGCCGCCATCACGCCGCACACCCCACTCCTCATCCCAGGAGTCGGTAAAGAGAACATCGTCAAGTTGGAATCGACCGTGGCGGCTTTGAAGCACCTGGAGACGGAACTGTACGCTTCGCATCCCGATGTGATCGTCGTCATCTCAAGTCACGCCATCCAGCACAAGGAGGCCTTCTCGCTCAACCTCCACGACGAATACCTCATCGACTTTAAAGATTTTGGTGATTTGTCTACGACGCGTATCCTCGAGCCGGATCTGGCGCTTGCCACCGCGATTGAGGCGCATATGCAAAAGCATGGCGTGCCGTTCACGTTGGACTCAAGCGCATCGCTGGACTATGGCACGGGTGTTCCTCTTTTTTTCCTGACGGAAAATCTTCCGAATGTAAAAATTGTTCCCGTGTCCTTTTCCGGCCTCCCTGCCAAGGAACATGTACGGCTGGGCTCGGAGCTCAAGGACGTGTTCGAGCACTCCAATTCACGGATCGCTGTCGTGGCTTCAGGAGACTTATCACATTGCTTGACGTCGGATGCGCCGCTTGGCTACAAGCCTGAAGGCGAGGAATACGACCACAAGGTCGTCGAGGCCGTGAAGGGCATCTCCACCTCGAGTCTGTTGTCGATGGACTCAGAGCTCGTGGAAGGCGCGAGCGCCTGCATTCAAGAGCAACTCCTGATTTTGTTTGGACTTCTGGAACGTAAAAAGGCACGCGTGGAAATCCTCTCTTACGAACACCCGTTCGGCGTGGGCTACCTCGTGGCGCAAATCCACGTATGATCGCCGAAGTCTACCCACTTCTGCGGCTTCCTCGAGCCAAACGCGTGTTCGACTATCTGGTGCCTTCAAAGCTCAAGGTTCAGCGGGGGTCATTCGTGCGAATCCCCTATCGTGACCAGGAGCTCTGGGGCATCGTGAAGGCCGTGAAGGACAAGCCGCCGCGCGGCATTGAACTCAAGACGCTAATCAATGTCTCGGATCGTATCGCATTAAGAGAGGAGGAGCTCTCTTTTTTTGAACGGTTGAGTGTTGAACTTGTACAGGCACCGGCATCCTTGATGTATGCCGTACTTCCAACTCCACCAGCTCGACCAAGCCAACTTCCTCGGGCAAACATCTCGTGGCTGACGCTCACGTTGGCTCGAAGTGAAGCCGAACACGTCGTGCGGATTGTGCACACGTTGGCGAGTCGCGGCCAGGCCTTTATCCAAACGCCAGATCTTCGTCGTGCGAGCGCCATAATCCTCGGCTATCTCCAAAAACAACCAGACCAAAAAGTCCTCATTCTCGCGCCGACCGTCCGCGATGTTCAACTGATCAAGAGCCGACTCACGGGATTCACGCCTCTCATCCTGACCGGAGAGGAAACCGACAAGGAACGATTCGAAACTTGGGAAACATTCCGTCGACAGACCGAAGGAATCTTGTTAGGAACTCGAACAGCCCTCATGGCCATTGACTCGAGTATCACGACGATCTTCTTGCTCAGAAGCGGCGATATCAACCACAAGTCACGCGACCGAAATCCCCGTTATGACGCTCGCGAGCTCGTCTTTGAACACCGCACACATTTTGGCTCGAACGTTTTTTGCTTGGACGTCGCCCCTCAACCGTCGACCCTGTGGCGATTCAACGAGACGGAAAGACTGAACTGGGGAATGTATCCGAATACCCAGATCGTGAACGTGAGCCAGGAGCGAGGTGCATCGCCGAGCGAACTCTTGAGTCATTCGAGTCTTCAGGCGATTGGAACAGCGCTGGAGAATCATAAGCAGGTCGTGTGCGTCTACAACAAGAAAGGCAACTGGATGGAATGTCTGCGCTGTCAGTCGAGATCGCTTCAAGCCGCGCATTGCCCCAACTGCGGCGGAACGAATCTCAAAACATTTTCTCACAATAACCAGGACATCGCCCGAGAGCTCACGCGACTCTATCCCGAGCACGCGGTCGCGGTGATCGACAAAGAACATCCCGAGATTGTGCCCACTGACATCCTTGTCGTGACGACGTTCTACTACGAAGCGCATGTTGATCCGTTTCGCAAAAACGACATCGGCCTGGTTCTACATCTGACCGCGGACGCGCCACTCTATGGCTCTGGAGCCGGCGCAACAGAGGAACTCTTGCGTGATGTGTGGCAGTGGGCGTGGCTGGCATTTGGGGCTCGGGCACCGTTTGTGGTTGAGACCATGAGCGAGGACCTTCTGCGGGAGGTGATCGATCACCCATTCGATGTTGCTCATGGCGAGCTGAAGGCGCGTGAACGTTATCATCTCCCCCCGTTCTATCGCTGGGCACGTGTCGTGTACAAAGATGAAGAAACGCGGCGAGCGAATGTCGCCATGACCACGCTGTGCGATCACATCAGTCAGCTTCCGGACGCGATCGTTCATCCGCTTGAAACGACCAAGCAAGGTCTCGTGACGTTTGACTGTGGCGTGCCGCTTGAGAAAATCGGCTCTCTCCTGCAGATCTTCACGGCGCTTCCAGACCGGTATATCATTGACACAAACGCTCTGAATTGATAGTTTCAAACTTCCCCATGACTATCCTTCCTCGTCATTGCGAGGAGGAAGTCGTGAGTCGACCGACGAAGCAATCCTTTAATGAAAAGATTGCTTCGGTCGCTTGGCTCCCTCGCAATGACGAGGCTTATGAGTATGAATCGACCTGTCTTCAAAAATCCAAGCGACATCCTGCGCCAAAAATCTGAAGCCGTCACGCGTGACGAGCTTGGAAGCGAGGAAACCCAGACACTCATCGACGATCTCTTGGACTCGATGCGTATTGAAAATGGCATCGGTATCGCGGCGCCACAGGTTGGCGCGCACAAACGCATCATCATCGTGGACGATGGCCGTGGACCAGAGGCGTACGTGAACCCAGAGATCACGGCGCGCTCGATCCGCAAGGGACACTACATTGAAGAAGGATGCCTCTCGGTTCCGGGGATCTGGGGCTATGTGACCAGACATAAGATTGTGAAAGTTCGCGCGCTCAACCGTGACGGAGAGAAAGTCGTCTTGAAAGTAAAAGATCTCCCGTCGGTTATTTTCCAACACGAGATCGACCATCTCGACGGCATTCTCTTCATCGATAAGGCGGACACGTACACTCGCCATCCAGGAATGTAAACTCCGATCCCCCTCCTTTTTAAGGAGGGGCTAGGGGTGGTTATGATGTTATGAAAATTGTCTTCTTCGGAACTCCCTCATTCTCTGTCCCCTTCCTCGAGCATCTCATTCGCGACCCTGGGATCGAGGTTGTTGGAGTCGTGACACAACCAGACAAACCCTCAGGTCGTGGCGGTGAGGTGACTCCGTCGCCCGTAAAAACGATGGCACAGGATGCGGTCATTCCTTTTTTTCAGCCGTCGTCACTCAAGACTGACCCACACATCGGCCAGACTTTGCGAGATCTGAATGCCGATTTTTTTGTGGTCGTCGCTTACGGCAAGATTATTCCAAAGGCCATTCTCGATATTCCCAAACGTGGCAGTCTCAACGTCCACCCAGCTCTCCTCCCCCGCCATCGGGGCCCGTCGCCGATGCAGTGGGCGATTGCCGAAGGTGACCCGACGACCGGAGTCACCATCATGCTCCTGGACGAAGGCATGGACACAGGGCCGCTCCTGGCAAGCGAGCACTTGACGATCGACACGGAGGAGACCTACGAGACGCTCGTGCACAAGGTCCACGAGATCGGACCACGGCTCCTCACTGAAACTCTCAAACGATTCGAGAAGGGTGAGATCATCCCACTCAAACAAGATGAGGCGTACGCCACGATCACGCGGCTTCTGGAAAAAGAAGATGGACACGTGAACTGGTCGGACACCATGGCGCAGATCGATCGCAAGCATCGCGCCTATAGCGCGTGGCCGGAGACGTGGACCTGCTGGGAGCGCAAGCCAGGGGTGTGTCTGCGGTTGAAGCTTGTGTCTCTACAGCCTGTCGACTTTCGTGCGGATGTCGCACAAGGAACCGTCGTCGTCAAGGACAGTCGGTTGTTCGTGGACTGTGCGGACGGCACACTCGAGATCCTCGAAATCCAACCCGAGGGCAAACCAAAAATGAAGGCGAGCGCCTTCATTGCCGGCTACGGCGACATCGACCAGGCGGTGATGAACTAGGATTTGTTTGGGGTTTTATTCCGTGCTAGAGTTTATCTGTATGAATACCGTAGCCAAAAAGAATTTAAAGGGAACCAAGGAGGCCATGGTGAACCTCCCATTGTCTGCTTTGCGCTATCTCTCCCAGTACCCTCGAGATAAAAAGATTGTGATAGAGATTTCTACTGATCAGATCAAAAGGGTCAACAAAGCTGGAACGCTCGACGAGATCATCAGTGAAGCACAGCTTGACTATGCGCTCGGAAAATATAGCACTCATAAGACAGTAAAAAGTCTTATGGCAACACTGCGCGCTTAATATGGTGCAGATCAATAGTTCGTCGCACTTCATACGAGCATTTAAAAAACTACCACGTCAGATCCAGGATGACTTCGAAGAAAAAATAAGTCTCTTTATTAAGAACCCACGCCATCCCCAGCTACGAACGCATCCTCTCAAGGGAAAGTTTCGAGAGTGTCTCGCGTTTCAGTTAGAGGATGGGTACCGGGTTCTTTTTGAATTCTCCAATCCAAACACGGTGAACCTGCTTGATGTAGGACCGCACAATATCTACAGGAAGCGATGAGACGAACGGCCGCCTCCAGATCGACTGTGCGGATGGCACACTCGAGATCCTCGAAATCCAACCCGAAGGCAAACCAACAATGAAAGCCAGTGCCTTCATTGCCGGCTACGGCGACATCGACCAGGCGGTGATGAGGTAAAGGATTACTGCTTAATATGGTATACTGCCGTTATCGGGTTAAACCATTTTAAGCATCCGCTATGGCCTATCTGTCCCCCATCACAAAAAAACGTTTGGAAGATAAACTGAAAAGACTCAATGCGCTTCGTCCCCTCCCAAAATCAGCGGTAAAAAAATTGCAGGAAAAATTTCAGATAGAAATGACGTACAACTCGAATGCCATTGAAGGAAACTCTCTCACCTTGAGGGAGACATTTCTCGTTATCAATGAAGGCATGACGTTCAAAGGGAAGCCTCTAAAAGACCACTTGGAAGCGAAGGATCACCATGCCGCTCTGGAGTATCTCTATGATCTTGTCGATCAGGACAAGAAACACACGATTTCTGAAACGCTTATTCGAAATTTACACCGCATCATCATTCAGCAAACGGACAAAGAGTGGGCCGGTCGATATAGAAATGCAAATGTCATTATCGGCGGGGCAAAACACACACCTCCTGATGCATTACAGGTTCCTCAAAAAATGAGCGATCTGATAAGCTGGCTCAAGTCGCAAAAAAACAAAATGCACGTCATTGAACTCTCCGCCCTACTGCATCATAAGCTGGTGCACATTCACCCATTTTTTGATGGCAACGGAAGAACGGCAAGATTGACAATGAACGTCCTCTTAATGCAGGCGGGATACCCCTTGGTCATCATTTTAAAAAATGACCGCAAGAAGTACTATGACGTGCTGGACAAGGCAGATGGAGGGAACGATGAAGCGTTCGTAAAATTTATCGCACAGGCCTTAGAGCGTTCGCTCGACATCTACCTAAAAACCCTCACACCTGCCACCACGAAACAAGAGCAATTTGTTTCATTGGCGGAAATGACAAAGTCCACACCTTTTTCCGCAAAGTATCTCAACTTGCTAGCCAGACAAGGAAAGCTGGAGGCGCATAAGGAAGGAAGGAACTGGCTCACCACCAAGGAAGCCGTTGATCGATATCTGAAAAATAGGACTCGACAAAGATAAGCAAACCAAAAATGAAGGCGAGCGCCTTCATTGGGGGCTATCCTGCCATCGATGGAGTGGGCATGTGCTGACAAACACGTTGTTTACATTTATTTTCCAGTCAACATGACTGTGTCGAACCATGCGTTCGCAGACTCATTGAACGTTTTTTCATCCAAGATACCTTCTTGATTTTTGTGTTGATCCGGGTTTGGATGTCGCGGCATGTGTCTACCTGGTGCCATGGTGTACGTCGTTTTCTTTCCGTCTGCCCCAGGACCAAACACCATGAATAGCTTTGTCGTCTCGTGCTTTGGTGCGTCAACGACCGGAACCAGTACGTTACCGCGAATAATCTGAAACCGTACCTTGCTATCAGGGTGGTCTGCGGTAAATTTTTCTACGAATGCTTTTTTGGACATTCCATCACCGGAAGCATTTAACTGCTGAACCTCTGTACGCACAGATTCGGCGGTGCTCACATCATCTTCATTTAAGATCCCTTCTGCGACTAATTCTTCCATGCGGGCAATGCCTTCTTTTCCCATATGTCGTCCCATGTCGATGGCAAAGTCAGATACACCCGGCGTCTTTGACACTTCCGGCGGTAACTTCTTTGCGACATCCTCAAAAAGATCTTCCAGCGACGGATAATCAAATTTGCTCCCAGCGTCTTCTCCCTTGATATGCAGCTGGTCAATATGTCCTGCTGCGGCAGCTGTCACCGTCATTTCATGACCCTCTGAATCGCGAAAAATAAAAAATGGCGTGTTGGCATCGAGGTTCTCCACAACGGAACCGTCAGCTTTGGTCACACGCACCTCACTTGCCGGTTTCCATGGTTTTGTGTCGTCAACTTTTGTAACCTCCACCTTTTGGAATCCCAGAAACATCTGGTTGGAGTCAAGAGTAAACTGTGTTCTTGCGGTCTCGCGAGCTTCTTCCCACGCTGGATCTCTTGGTCTCCGATTATCGAATGACATAATCTCAAAAATTCAATGATTATTATGATGCTCTCTGTTTCTTCTGCCCGTCTAATCCGCCATAACTGATGTCGGGCAGCTTCACTGCAACAAATCGAGGATCAGCCTGTTTTGGTATGGGGGCGGTAATATCCTTCATCTTAGGACTTCCGGGTTTAAGAGGTTCCTGTCTCACCACCTGCGTGTGGATGTCCCCACCTTCAAACCCAAGGGTCACATGAAAATCCTTTGGAGGCAGTCCAACGTCCGATCGAAATGCTTGGAGTGCCGGAACATCAAGCGCGAGAAATGCCGTTTTTTTGACTTTATCGACCTCGCGCATGTGATATGGAGAAGAGGCGCCATCAATGAAACCTATGCCTTTCACGACGACCCCTTCACCACGCTGAATTTGCTCGTTGATGTGTTGAAGCTCGGCAAGCGCCGCATCATCAAGCTTGCGTAAGACGCCGCTATCAGCCGGACCGATGATCGTGAGATGAAATCCCTCTTGGCGCGGTTGAAGATTTGCTCCGGTTAACTCTCTTACGGTCTGAAGAACGGAATCAAAATCCCCCTTCATTTCGACTTCAAGAGTGTGCATGTCCGCAAGTCTTTCTCGTGTTAATTCCGAACTCATGGATCTTTCCATGGGTGGCTCATAGCCGCCAGACTCTCTCATAATTTACGTTAGTTCGCTTGCGCGTTTAAGCTTGATGCTCATTGAGCTGGGCTCTTTGAATGCGTCGTCATCAGGCGACAGACCGTGCTCTTGAAGCATAAACTGTTCCCAATTTTTTCCAGGCATAGACGCTGGAACTTCTCCTGCCTGTCCGACCTCACCCTCAAGGCTTTTGAAATAGCGATAAAAATCCCCAGCATATCCGTCCTCATCCTTCCACCCCTTCCATTTGCCGTTTTGCAGAAGCGCACCGGCGAGCCGTTTTCGATCTTCGGGCGGGGCCGACAACATGGCCTCGAGCTGTTGCGCGTCTTCACTCGTGAGCCGGAATACCTCCTTTAACGCCACCGCCTCTCCACTTCCACTCCACTCCTCCGGGGAACCCCCGCTCCATCCGGTAAGCGTTCTCTCCAGTAACACGCTATCCGGCGGCAGATCAGATTTCCTGCTTTCCAGCTCCAGCATGACATCATCCAGCTCCTCCCACCCTTCAGAAGAATTGAGAATCTCAACATAGCGTTCGGCCGCCTTACCGAGTCGTTCGTACACTTCACGAAACTCCTTTTCCCGGTGCGCCTGCTGTTCCGGATTCAAGGCCGGAGGTCTTGCGGTCGTCTTATCGGGAAGCGAAGACTTCATCTTAAATGTCGAGGCCTCCAAGTTGCGAGGATCGAGTGTCTCTGGCATATTATCGTGGAGAGATAAATCCTAAAAAATTATGACTTCAACAGAAATTATAGTTGAATTGCTATGGTTCACAAGCCACCTTATCCACAGCTCGATCCATCCAAAATTGATCATGCCGTGATAACGTAGTTCACAAGAAATGTCAATAAGCACCATCTATTATGTCCGAACAAAAAGACAGCATCATGGTACCCCATGCGGAGGAATCCACACAGGAGTCGCCCATCGTCCTCCCGGAAAACTTGGTAGAGGTGTTCGGCGGAACGATCGAGACAAGCCTGAAAGCGCTGCTTGGCCAACACGTTGAGACTGCGAGGGCTCTTGCGAGAACCATCAAGGCGCAACACGCTCTTGAAGAAACCATGGATCGAGCTGTGATCCTCATGCAGGATCCGACGAAGTCAGTGCAGGATGCCGTGCGTGAGCTCACAGGCATGCTTGATCTACAGGACAAGCTGCGAAAGGAGCGCACGGGGTTAGAAGCTGCCTATGCGAAACAGGAGATTGAATATGCGCACATCCGCACACAGATGGAACGCCTAGCGAAAGAACGCCCCGATTTGTTTGTTCTTGCCTCCGAACCCGCGGCGGCGTAGACTTCATAAATAGCTCTTATTTAAACAAGAAAAACTATGACAGAAGGAAAAGAACCTGGTTTTAAGCCATCAGAAAGTCCAATTGATGGTCTTGAACTCGAAAAATTTGTTACAAAAACAAGGGCTGAGTTTGCGCGTATGGACCCAGAAAAGGCAAAAAGCATTCTTAGTAGATATCGTCTAGCTGAGTCGCCAGAATATACACCTAAGGACAGTCACTATGCCTATGATTTGTTCATGGCGTACCCCGCTACTACTACTAAAAGACGTGACCAGATCGTTGCTCTCCAGTTCCCTAAAGGTGAAAGTTCAGAAGGTCGAGATTTAACTGTAGAATTAGTGTTGAAAAACAAAACCGATGGAAGTACAGACTACAAAAGGAACCCGGAAGATAGTGAGCTCTGGAAAAAGTATCAAGAAATACTCGCATCTCTGCGCGAACACGAAGATGTAAAAAAAATTACACCTGAAGACTAGGACTCACTTGCGATGGCGACGGAGGGTTGCTTGTTCCCCACGAGCTCCTCGATAAAAACAGCGCTGGTGGAAACGGCCTGTTTTTTGTTTGGCAGGAACGGGACGAGGAACAACAGGTAGCCCAACCCGATGGGGTGGTTGAGATAGGGCGAGAAGAAGTGGGTGCCGTAGATAAAGACGATGCCGGTTACGAGAGCAAGACCGATCCAGGCTTGTTCCGTCCAGCGGTAGGCCCAGAGGCGCTTGATAAGCTCGTAGGCGGCATACAGGAAGGCCAACGGCCCCAGAATTCCCATCTTGATCCAGAGTTCAAACCAGCCCCACTCCATGGAGGTCGTCGACCAGGTTCCGTCCGGACTGATCGCGCGGATGCGCGGGTCATCCGTTTGGAAGGTCACCTCCTTCCCAAATCCATGACCCACAAGCGGGCTCTCAAAAATCGTGTTCAGCATTGGCGTGAGGAGTTTCCAGCGACTCGAAATCCCCGCGTCACCTGTCTCAGTCGTGCGATCCTTGAGCGAGTCCATGAGCGATCCTCCGGCGAGGCTCGGATCAGGGATTGGAAAAAGCGCGACCACAAACAGGAGGGCTACGCCCAAAGCCGCCGTCACGACTGACCAACCGACAAACCGTGCGGCGAGAGAAAACTTCGGCTTGGCTGTGCGATACAGCATGAACAACAAGAACACGAGCGCTGGCATAAGACCGACCCAGAAACTACGCGAGAGCGCCAAGAGAACAATCGCGACGATCATCGCCCCAAGCCCCACAAGCCAGCGTTTCTTTTCCTTCGTGAGCGTGAGAGCCAGGACGAACCATCCGAAAATTGCCGTGAACATCTGCGACTGAACGAAGACGCGATACACGCCGCCCCCGACGTCCGTGACTTCGGCAATGCGCAAGTCGCGCAAGAGGACATAGACGGGTGTCAGAAGCGCCACCCAGAAGTGCGTGAAGATGTAGAGAATCGTAAACGACACCGCGGTGGCCCAGATGGCGCCAGCGGCGAGAATCTGTAAAAGGTCGTGACGATGCTTGTGCGTCCACGTGACAGAAAGAATCGGCAGAAGGTAGAAGAGGTACAGATACGC
>JBBTRQ010000033.1:0-28883 GCA_038065075.1 Patescibacteria group bacterium | reverse complement strand
CCGGGTTATCCTCACCTGTACACTTACTCAACCGTCACGCTCTTGGCGAGATTTCGAGGTCTGTCCGGATCCAAATCTCGCGCCACCGCGACCTCGTAGGCGAGGAGTTGGAGCGGGATGGTCGAGAGGATAGGTTGGAGTACCTCGTGGGTCTGTGGAACAACGATCTGTGAATCGATCGATTCGATCCTCTGGCCGGTCGTGATGGCAATGATGTGTGCTCCACGAGCCCTCAGCTCCTGAATGTTGCTCCAGTTCTTCTCAAACATCGAATCTTGCGGACACAGGACGACACAGGGAAACCCCTCGTGGATGAGCGCGATCGGCCCATGCTTCATCTCCCCGCTTGAATACCCTTCCGCATGGACATAGCTCACCTCTTTCAACTTGAGGGCTCCCTCATACGCAATCGGCGTATGCGAAGAGCGCCCCAAAAATAAACTGCGGTCGGCGGTTTTGAAAATGCCGGCAAGGCGGGCAATCTCGCTCCGTTGGTTCAGGATAGAGCGCACCTGCTCTGGGAGTTCGGCCACACGGGCAAGGATCTCGTGACCGCGTGTGAGCACCCTTCGAAGTTGTCCCAGGTAGACGGCCATGAGCGTCAGGACGGTGAGCTGACTCACAAACGCTTTCGTCGATGCCACACCAACTTCTGGCCCGGCATGATTGTACACACCCGCGTCGGTCTCTCGCGCAATCGATGAGCCGACAACATTCACAAGCCCAAGCGCGAGCGCGTTTTTACGCTTGGCCTCCCGCACGGCCTCGAGCGTGTCCGCAGTCTCTCCCGACTGGGAGATCGCGAGCACGGCCGTCTTGGTTGTCAGAAGTGGTTTGCGATAACGGAATTCGCTCGCGAGCTCGACCTCTACCGGGATCCCCGCGAGTTCCTCCAGGAGATACTCGCCCACAAGACCCGCGTAGTACGCGCTTCCGCACCCGACGATCACGATCCGATCGATCTCCCGTAGTTTCTCCTGCACTTGTGCCAACCCACCGAGAATCGCTCGACCATTCAACAAGTCGATTCGACCACGGATTGAATTCTCAATCACCTCTGGTTGCTCGAGGATCTCTTTTAGCATGAAGTGTGGATGTCCCGCTTTCGTCGCTTCTTCCACATCCCAATCAATGTGCGAGACGCGCTCTTTCACCAACGTCGAGGCAACACCATCCAGGTTCACTCCCTCTGCGGTCACAGCCGCGATCTCCCCATCGTCGAGATAGAGAACTTCTTTTGTGTGTTTGATCAGGGCTGATGGGTCAGAGGCGATGTAGTACTCACCTTCCCCGATCCCGATCACGAGTGGACTTCCCATGCGCGCGACAATGAGCGTCTGGGGCGTGTCGCGGTCAATGACAACGAGTCCATAGGTTCCCCGGACGCAAGCTAGAATATTCTTCACCGCGGCAAACAATGGCACGCCTCGCTTCAGTTCTTGCTCGATGAGGTGGGCGAGAACCTCCGAGTCGGTGTCAGACGAAAACGCATGTCCACACGCAAGAAGCTCACACTTGAGTTCCTGATAGTTTTCAATGATGCCGTTGTGGACGATCGCCACACGTCCTGTGCAGTCGCGATGCGGATGCGCGTTGCGTTCTTCCGGGATCCCATGCGTCGCCCATCTTGTATGAGCGATCCCGCACGTTCCCGGCGTCTCAAACTTTTTCGCCTTTTCCTCAAGCCGCGCGATCTTCCCTTCTGCGCGCACCGTCGTGAGCTTTCCGTTTTGCACGCAGAGGCCCGCAGAGTCATATCCGCGATACTCAAGTTGTTTCAGCCCCTCCATGAGGATGGGTGTGGCGGGCTTCCCGCCAACGTAACCAATGATTCCACACATATAGTTCTATCATTCCATGACGCGCCGCGTGTGACTCGTTTGGGGAGGTCTGTTTGTGGAAAACGAAAAAACCGACCGAGAAATCGAGTCGGTTGCAGGGACGCGACTGTCATAATCTGTTCGACGATTCTGTTTTGCGGTAATCTGAAGGACAGATTTATGTCTTCACATCAATACAATCGCCAAGGATGGAGCCGGTCAGGGCGCTCACGCCACCGGGCTCTTCTCAACCGACTTGGGCTTGGGAGCCTGACGAAAAAAAATCTCATGCTCCTCGCGGTCGCCGCCTTCTTTGCGATCTCTTTGCTGGGTCTTGCGTTCATTGCCTTCATTGCTCGCGACCTGCCAAACCCCAACTCGCTCACACAGCGTTCCATTTCGCAGACCACCAAAATCTACGACCGCACCGGCGAGCACGTTCTTTACGAAATCTTCGGCGAGGAGAATCGCACGCTGGTTCGACTACAGGAAGGTTTCTGTGGCGACGGAGCCGAGCTCGACCTGGACGAAAACGGCATCCCGCTCTTTGCGGCGCAGGCGACCATCGCGGCCGAGGATCACTCTTTTTGCGAGCACTCCGGGTTTGATGTGAAGGGTTTTGCCCGCGCCGTGTTCCAAAACCTGATCGGCAATCGCGTGGGAGGTTCGACCCTCACCCAACAGCTCGTCAAAAACGCGATTCTCTCCAGCGAGAAGACCATCACCCGCAAAGCCAAGGAGCTGATCCTTTCCCTCGAGCTCGAACGCCGCTACACCAAGGACGAACTCCTGCAGATTTACCTTAACGAAATTCCCTACGGCTCCACCTATTACGGCATCGAGGCCGCGAGCCAAAACTATTTCAACACATCCGTAAACGAGCTCACCCTGGCGCAGGCCGCCACGCTCGCCTCACTTCCCAAGGCCACGACCTTCTACCTCAACAACCCCGACCGCCTCCAAGCGCGACGTGATTACGTCCTAGGCGAAATGCTCGACCAGGGATTTATTACTCAAGAGGAGCACGACGCCGCCATCCTCGAGTCCACACCCGTTGAGGTTTCGCTCACCAACATCGATGCACCACACTTCGTTTTGTACGTGAAGGAACTCTTGGAAGAAACCTACGGCCGAAGTGCCGTGGAGCAAGGCGGACTCAAAGTCATCACGACGCTTGATTACGACATGCAGGTCATCGCCGAGGAAGAAGTCCTCAAAGGCGTGGACGAAAATCGCGAGCGCTATGGCCTCACCAACAGCGCCTTGGTCGCCATCGACCCCAAGACCGGACAGATTCTCTCCATGGTCGGAAGCAAAGATTATTTTGACGATGACATTGATGGGCAGGTGAACGTCACGACCCGTCTGCGACAACCGGGGTCCAGCTTCAAACCCATCGTCTACACCAAGTCATTTGAGATGGGCTACACGCCCAATACTGTTTTGTGGGACGTGGAGACGACATTCCCGACCGTGACCGGCAACTACACTCCACATAACTACGACGGTGGCGAAACGGGACCGATTCGTGTTCACGACGCTCTCCAGCGCTCACTCAACATTCCAGCGGTGAAGATGGCGTACCTGGTGGGTGTAGAGAATGCCTTGGACTTTGCGACAAGCCTGGGCTACACCTCCTTTGATGATCATTCAGCGTTTGGACTCTCGCTTGTGTTGGGAGGTGGTGAGGTGAAACTTCTCGAACATACCAATGCCTATGCGACGTTTGCCAACGAAGGCGTGCATTACGACACGGTGCCCATCCTGCGCGTGGAAGATAACGACGGAACCGTGCTCGAGGAATGGAAAGAACGCGAAGGGAAAAAAGTCGTAGAGACGAATATTGCCCGCACGATCTCCTATGTTCTTTCCGACAACGCCGCGCGGGCTCCGGTGTTTGGTGCCTCGAGCTATCTCCAGTTGGGTGAGCGCCCAGTCGCGGCTAAAACAGGAACCACCAACGACTACATCGACGGATGGCTCATGGGGTATACGCCGTCTCTCGCCGTGGGCGTCTGGGTCGGCAACAACGACAACACGCCCATGAACCGCGCAGGCGGATCGATTGGCGCGGGACCGATCTGGAGCGGGTTCATGACGCGGGTGCTCCAAGACAAGCCGATCGAATACTTCACCTCGCCCGTCATCGAAGAAACAGGGAAGGCCGTGCTCGATGGCCGTGTTGGGTCAACCACGGTGACCGTCGATCGTGCGAGCGGGAAGCTCGCAACGGAGTACACACCGGACTCGTATCGCGAAGAGCGCACATTCGCTCAGTACCATTCCATCCTCCACTACATTGACCGCGCCGACCCTCGTGGGTCTGTCCCAGAGCATCCGGAAGATGACGAAATGTATGCGCCGTGGGAAGCGGCGATCCAGACGTGGATTGCCAAGAAGGAACAGGAGACTGGAGTCGACATCGTCAATCAAGATCCACCAACAGAAGAGGACGACCTCCATGTCCCCAAGAATTTCCCCAGCGTCCGCATCACGAATCCTGATAACAATGATGACCTCGACACGCGAAGCTTCTCCATTTCCGTTTCTGCCGACGCTCCACGAGGGGTGAGTCGGGTCGAGTTCTACATCGATGGCCAGTATCTTGGATCGGACACGAACTCCCCCTGGAGTCTCTCGACGACGATCCCGAGTTCCATTTCTCGAGGCGTCCACACCCTCAAGACCACCGCCTACGACGATATCGACAACAGCGGATCAGACACCGTGACGATTCAACTCAACACCGACGCAGGGAGCGAGAGCCTCGAGCTCATCGATCCCAAGAACGGTCAGACGATCGAACGAAAGAACGAAACCTACACCGTGGTCGTCTCGCTCAAAGACCCCGAGGACTACCGATCAGTAAGCTTGTATACCGAAGATCTCTCCAGTGGTTCCACGTCACTTGCGGGACAGACCCTGAATCCAGAATCGCCATTCCTCACGTTTGAGTGGACGCTTCCAGCGTCTGGCACCTGGGCCCTCACGGCTCGAGCGGTCTCCGAGAATGGTTCGACAGAATTGTCGACCGCCGGCGTCTTGGTCGAGATTGTGGAAGCAAGCCCGTCGACGAGTGAACCCACGGTCCCACCAACGGAAGGAGAACCAACAACAAAAGAAACGATTTTCATTCCAGAAACAAACTTGAACTTGTTCTAGTTCTAGTCCTCGTCATTGCGAGAAGGGAGCAATCGTCGACCGACGAAGCAATCCTCTGATTCATAGATTGCTTCGTCGCCTGCGGCTCCTCGCAATGACACAGTTACAAAAACATCAACCTTTCATCAAAAACCGCCTTGGTTGCACTTGTCCCTCGAAGCCACAAAGTGGCGAAGTGGGATTGACAATCGGGCGGTTTTCTGATATTTTCTTTTGTCGAAGGTTGCACTCTGCTTCCTTCGCAATGGTCTAGGAGGCCACCAATGCGTAAGTCAATCCTTGATATTTTCATCATTTCTTGGTTTTTCATCACGGGGCTTTCCTTCGTGATGTCGGCCATCACGATCCTCATCTACAACGACGGACGTACACCCGCCCCGACGCTATCGTCTTCCTTCCTTGGATACAGTCGCTTCCTGGAATGCCGACTGGAAACTTGGGAACTCCATGGGGTTGGCAACGAAGGCCGCTCCAACAGTAGCTGGACCTGCAGCGAACCGTGGATCAAGAGAACTGACTGGGCCGAGAAGGTGGGATGGCCCGACAACACCATCACCCGCTCTGTGGCGACCGGCACCCCCTTCCTGGGGGGCTTCGTGGAAACGGTCATCCTGTTCATCGCCGGCTTTTGTGTAATGTCGGTGCTGGGACCGTGGCTCGATCCGAGCTGGCGACGCGAAGGAACTTGACGACTGACCCCTCGCCCCGCGGCGACAAGACACCCTGCTCGGTGATCCTGTCGTCGGCGGGGTGTTTGTTTTGTATCAAAAACACCCAGGCGCTGGCCTGAGTGTTTTTTCTTCCGCGCTTAGAGATTGTGGGGCTGTTTATTTTTCTGACAACCGTTGTTGCAGAACCTGGTAGACCCTCGAACGATGTTCGATGATGAAAATTTTTGCCATGACGGCTTTCTTAATCCTCTCCCTCATCGACGAAGAAAGGTTAGGGATATCTTCAGAGACAACCTTTTCATGATAGCTGACTTGATACCCTATCCCCACACCTCCTCGTGCGTTAAAAACTTGGCATTCTTTGTATCTCGGAGTTGTGCAAGTTTCGAGAGGACAATGTCTTCCTCTAATTCCATCGCGACCCTCAATAATTCAACCGCCTTCGCCGCCCGAGGAACAGAATCCCGGCGTGCAAGCTTTGCCAGTATTGTTTCCATATTTTCTGGGAGACTAAGATTCAATCGTGATTTTGTCGTAGGCATACAAAGAATTGATGTGTCAAAAGTGTATCACCAGGTTGCCGCACGGTCAAAAACACCCAGGCGATGACCTGAGTGTTTTTTCACTGCTTATAGGTTATCGTTGAACGAATCGACCGAGGCTTCCTGCGCCTCGACATCGAAGTCCTCCGCCGTCTCTATCCTCTCCTCTGAAATGTCATAGTTCCCAAAGAAGACATCCGCGATATCATCGATCTGATGATTCCAGTTCTCCCCGTAGAGTTCGATGGCCGCCTCCTCAGAAGCGATCGGAGACAGAACCCCGTATCGTCCCACCGCGTAGACCGTTGGCGACGTGATGAACTTCACCATGCGCGTTGCCGGATGATAGACCACGTTTGATCCCAGCGTGAAGGAGGACATGACCTCGTCGTCGACGAGATAGATGTTGGTCCAGTCCACATACCACGTGAAGTAGACCTTCTCATTGGGGAAGGCGTGACGCTTTCCCTCATTGTCCAAAAAGTACACGGCACGACAGGGATGGTTCACGTCTTCCCCTCCAGGACAGACGGTCTTGATGAGCACAGGCGAGGAAGCCGTGAGGTCCTCATGAGTAAGATCCGTCGCGTCCACTTCGGATGTCTCCGTTGTTGAGTCAACCTCCGTTGCATCGCCGTCTGTTGTTTCGCTTGGCACCCCATCAACGCGCATCACGCGTGCGGGGCCGGTCGTTTCGTTCCCGAAAACGTCGACGCAGTTGGCCCGAATGCTGTTCGCGGTACGGTCATCGGTAAACGTCCACCACCCCTCCCAACGAGCCTCGTCCTCGTTGTAGGTCATGTCATCTTCGTAGGTGCTCGAAACAACAATCACGCAGGAATCGACCCCTGATGGGTCATCGACATACGCGTAAAAGAGCTGTGGCACATTCCAGGTCGCGACCAGTGGTTCGATGGCACTGATCTCTGGTCCCTCTGTATCCGCGGCGACAACAGGAGAGACGAGCAGACTGAGACCCGAAACAAGGGCGACCAAGAAAGCGGGGAGGAATTTTATTGCATTCATAGGATTAGGCGCTAAGGGCTGGGTAATGATCTGGTTGATGAAAGTCGGGTTGTTCACCAGGGACAGATGAGTACGAGAGGAACTGCCCGGCCATGATCGCAAACGCGTTCAGAGCTCGCAGGTTTTCGGGAATCATCTTCCACGGAATCGTGAATGAGCTCTTCCAGAGTTTCTCGCCTGTCTTCTCGAATCGTAGGACAGGTGCGAAGTTTTCGAATGCGTCGCTACGGTGGCGGATCGAATCAAATCCGAGCACGAGAAAATGTCCGCCGGCGCCCAGTTCGATCTCGAGGTAGGTGTGGCCTGGCCCCACGAGGAACAACTCAACAACGTCATAGTCCCATAGACCTTCGACTCGAGAGCCCATCGGTGCGTCTGGAACTTTTTGGTCGTGAAGCATCGGTGCTTCCACACGGATCCTCAGTCCCTCCTTCGTTTGTGAGACATACGCATTCGCCCAGAGTCGATCATCGGGGCACACTTTGCCGTCCCAGAGTCGATCGACCCGAAGCGTGAGTTCCTGGGGAGCGTGAGAAATTCGCAACATAACCATTCCATATTAGCAAAACCAAAAGACAGGCACGAGGGCCTGTCTTTTTTTCTCACAAATTATTCCGCAGACAAAGGAACAAGCGCTCCACCAATAACCTGGGTGAGCGTCAGTTCTATTTCCGCATCTCCATTCTCGTCAAAGTTGAAGGTGCCAATCGCTCCTGGCCAGTCGACGATCTGGTAGCCGAAGTATCCAGCGACGGCTTCTGGGTCTTCCCCAACCGAGCCGATCGCTTCAGCAAGCAAGTACACCGAGTCATACGCGCTTGCTGTAAAGGCGACAAATGCAGGTGTGTTTCCGTACAACGCCTCGTAGGCGGCGAGCATCGTGGCTGTTTTGCCGTCGGTTGGAAGCTGAACCTCTGCCATCACGACCTCCTCATAGAGACTTGGGTTTGCCGCAATGGCGCTTCGATCTAGCATGGCGTTGTTGGTATAGACCGCAACGTTTAGCCCAACCTCCTCCATCTGTTTCAGAATCAATTCCCCTGCTACCAAGCTTTGTGGGTTCACATAGACCATTTGTGGGTTCGCCGCACGGAGCTTTGTGATGAGCGCTCGAAAATCTGTTTCACCGCTTTCGAACGTCTCATCGAAAACAACGGTGCCCGTGTTGTAGGAAGCCTTAAACGCGCTACGCACCCCTTGGGCGAACTCTGTCGTCTCGGAAATGATGGCCGCACGCGCGTGTCCGTTTTCTGTCGCGTGTGCCGCGACCAGCACTGCCTCAAGGTCATCAGATGGGTAAGTGCGGAACACGAGGTCGCCGGCATCTGTAATGTCCGGACTGGTTGCCGATGGGGAAAGGAGGAGCACACGAGATCCCTGTGTGATCTGCGACGCCCCGAGGGTCTCACCTGAACAGGTTCCGCCCAAGATGAACTTCACCCCACCCGCGTTCACGAGCTTTTGGGCTGCTGTTACGGCTGTGGCCCCTTCACACTTTGCGTCTTCGTAGACGAGCTCAATCTGACGACCATCAACTCCACCCGCGGCGTTCACCTCTGAGACAGCAAGATCGTAAGCGCGTTGCACGGCCGTTCCATAGCTGGCGGCATCACCGGAGAGTGGGGTCAGCACCCCAATCTTGAGGGTGCCCGCAGAGCCTCCTGTCACAGAGAAGTAGATCACCCCAAGGATGATGAGGACTCCCCCGATCGCCCAGAGAAGGACGTTTTGTTTATTCTCGGCCATAGGTGCAAGGTCGTTAAGAATTCTATTGTTTAATTGGCATGACGATATAGCGGTACCCCTCGGTGGTTCCTTTTGGGGTCAGGAGACAGGGGTTCCCGGGGTCGATCATCTCAAACACCACCTGGTCACTTCCGATCGCCTGAAGGCCGTCCAGCAGGTACCGATAGTTTACCGTAACCGTATTGGCCTGCCCAGAAACGTCCGCGCTACAGTGGCTTGTATTGTCCCCACGCGTGGCATCGGTCGCGCTCACCGAGAGTTGCTTGAGCTCTGGGTCAAAGCCCAGGCTCACGTCAAACAATCCTACTTTGGAGAAGAGGCTGGCGGTTTTTACCGCCTTGATGAAATCCTCGCGATCAACAATCGTCTGCGTGCGAAACTGGGTGGGAATGATTTGGCGATAATCCGGATATTGTTCATCGATGGTGCGGGAAATGAGCTCGACTGGGCCGTACATGAACACGACTTGAGATCCCGAAACACTCAAGGTGAGAGAAGAAGGCAGTTCGACATCGTCTCGGAACACCGAAAGAATACGGTTCACCTCAGAGAGGGTTTTGGCAGGCACGACAAGTGAATGTTCTTCGGTGAAAGGGCTCACGACGGGAATCGTGGCCTCGGCAAGTCGGTAAGAATCTGTTGAGGCAAGGGTGAGTCGACCCTCCCCCGCGTGTTGCGAGAACTGGAACGCGACGCCGGTCAGCTCTGGGCGCGACTCATTGGTCGCAACCGCAAAGAGGACTTGTGATAGCGCTCGCTTGAATTCCTCAACAGGAATCTGAACAGAGAGCTCGCCTTGAATCGCTGGAACAAGAGGAAAATCAGAGGAGGTGAGGCCATTAATTTTTGTCTTGTATGTCCCGCACTCGACGTTCACAGCCTGGTCACCCGCATTGAGATGAACGGTCTCGTTTGGAAGAAGCGCGACGTAGTCAAAAAAGAGTTTTGAAGGAATCGTGTACTCCCCTGGTTCATCGACCTTCCCTCGCACAGCACAGTTCACGGCCATCTCAAGATTGGTTGCGGTAAATCGAATGGTTCCTCCTTCGGCTTTCACAAGAACGTTTTGGAGAATAGGAAGATTCACGTTCTTTGTCATGAGATGACTTGTTATGCTCAACCCTTGATGGAGATTGTCTCTGGTTATGGAGATCTTCATATCACCCAGATCTTCTTATTATAAGTTAGTAGATATATGAAGAAGGAACGAAGTAGTAAGGGGTGTGGATGGCGGGGATAAAGAAATTTTTGTTTTTGTTTGAGCCAAGAACCGTCTGAGGAAATGTGTATGGCCTTGCGGATGGATGGGTGGGTTGGGCGTGGATACTCTCCAGATGCAAACCCATAATTTTTTTCTCCACACCCTTTCACACAAACTTGCTCACAGGTTTTTCGACTGTGGACTAGACTGCGTATAACTTCTGCTTAATCAGTTCAAGATCATGTTGGAGCTTCTCATCTTCTAACAAACAGGTCGTGATCTTGTCGTAGGCATGCATGGCGGTGGTGTGGTCGCGGCCGCCGAGTTCTGTGCCGATTGAGGGGTAGCTTGCTTTCATTTCTTCACGCATGAGGTACATCACGATTTGGCGCGGGAACGCGAGACGCTTCTGTCGGCTTTTCCCAAGCAGGTCATCCAGGTGAACATCGAAGTAGTTGGCGACCGTGATGATGAGCTGTTTTGGTGTCACGTTCTTGCGGCTGGTCGCGGGCTGGAAACTCGAGAGGATGGGTTTGACCGTCTCGATGGTTGGTCGAGTGTTTTTAAATTGGTGGAAGGCGATGATTTTGTTGAGCGCGCCCTCAAGCTCTCGGACGTTGGTCTGTACGACCGTCGCCACGTGATGGAGGATCTCACGATCCAAGGAGTACTGCTTTTCCTGGCACTTTGTGTCCAAAATCGCACAACGGGTCTCAAAGTCCGGGCTTCCCACATCCGCCAGCATGCCGGATTCGAACCGTGAGGTGAGACGATCTTCCAGACTAGGAATCGCTTTTGGCGGCCGGTCGCAGGAGATGACGATTTGTTTATTGTTTTGGTAAAGCTGATTGAATGTGTGGAAGAACTCTTCTTGTGTTTCTACCTTGCCGCCCAGGAACTGGATGTCGTCGACCAGCAGGATGTCGACCGTGCGGTAGCGATTCTTGAATTCGTTCATCCGGTTGGAGCGAAGCGCGCCAATGAAATCGTTGGTGAAGCGCTCGCACGTGATGTAGAGGATCTTTGTGTGTGGATTTTTCCGCAAGAGTTCATTCCCGATCGCTTGTAGGAGGTGGGTTTTGCCCAAGCCCACACCGCCGTAGATGAAGAGTGGATTATAAATGCCGCCGGGCTGGGCACAAACAGCTTGCGCGGCGGCATGGGCGAGTTCATTTTGTTTCCCAACGACAAACGTCTCAAAGCAATACTTTCCATTGAGGGAAAATTCCCCCGTGCGAATCTCCTTCACTTCCTCGCGGGGTTGGTAGTAGGACGGTTGCCCCGTGGTGTGCGCCTCAACCTTAGGTTTTTCAAATAATGGAATCGCCTGAGGGGCGACAGGGCGAGCTTCCACACGATAATTCAACTGCTTGACCCCACCCTTGCTGTGTTCTGAGAGAGAGCGGAGGATTTCTTTGGTGTATTTTTTCTCCAGCCACGCTTTGGTGAACATGTTGGGAACTCCAACGATAACGATATGTTCCTGTACGTCTGAGATAAACGTACTTTTGAACCAGGTCGTAAAGTTGGCTTTGCTAAGCGAAAGTTCCAACTCTCCGAGCACAGCTTGCCAAAGTTCACTCGTGTTCATAGGCGAGTATGAATGGAGAAAATTCCTCCTTTAAAAAGTTCACGTGGTCTGTAGTGTAGACTAACTATCCACAACCCCGCAAGGCATGCACAGGGAGCTAAAAGAGTGGATAGGGGTTGATGAAATGTGGATAGCATGTTAGCATCTTCGACGTATGGCAAAACGAACATATCAACCAAAAAAACGGCAGCGCTCAAAGGTTCATGGGTTTCGATCCCGCATGGAGACCTCTACCGGGCGGGCTGTCTTGAAACGTCGACGTGCCAAAGGTCGCAAGAAGCTCTCGGTCTAAGCTATGTTGCCACAGGCACACCGCCTACGCCTTGAAAAAGACATTAAAACGCTCTTTGCCCGCGGGAAGAGCGTTTTTGGTTCTCTTGTGGGACTGAAGTTTCGGGCGAACGCACTCCCCGTGAGTCGGTTCGCGGTCGTGGCAGGAGTGAAAGTGTCCAAAAAGGCGGTCGTGCGCAATCGGTTGAAGAGGCAAGTGCGCGCGATTGTTCACGAGGTCCTCGGAGAGATCACGCCGGGCTACGATGTCCTGCTTTTTTTGAAAGCACCGGCGGTCGACAAGCCGTTTGAGGATCTCCAAAAAGAGGCTCTCTCGAGCCTCAAGAAAGCCAAGCTCCTCTAACTATGCGTTGGCTTGCTCTCCAAACCATCCGTCTTTACCAAAAGACCCTTTCCTTTGACCACGGGCTGTTTAAACATCTGTTTCCTGGGGGTTTCTGTCGATTTTATCCCTCCTGCTCGGAATACGGGCATGAATGTATAGCCCGACACGGCCTCCTCAAAGGGGGTTTCCTAACGGCCTGGCGCATCTTGCGTTGCAACCCCCTCTCCCCTGGCGGTATCGACGAACCTCCTGCAAAAAGATCATAAAACCAGCCGAAGTGGCTGGTTTTAGATTTTGAACTGCTTCATTCTTGCTGTTCCTCCACGAATGAGTTCGATGGTCGATTTAGCGACGCCGAGCTCTTCGGCTAGTAATTCGATCACCGCCTTGTTCGCCTTTCCTTTTTCTGGCGCCACCGTCACGGAAATTTTCACCGTATCTTCATCGAGCCACTCTAATGAGTTTTGTCGCGCACCTGGCTTTACATGGGCCGTAATGATCATAAACAAGTTGCGGCTTCTTGCTCGCGGGTGATCGCGATGAGCTGTTCGTGGATGATCCCATTGGTTGCGACCAAATCAGAACTCTCGATACCCCATGGGTTTCCACAATAATCGGTAACTCGGCCGCCCGCTTCATTGATGAGAAGCGCTCCCGCAACAACGTCCCAGGGCTTGTTTCCGGTAAGAATGACCGAGTCGGCGCGGCCGGCAGCCACGCTTGCGAGCATGACCGCCGCACAACCAAGTCGACGGAAGTAGGTCGTCTGTTGTTCCAGCGCGTAGATAATCTTGCCATGTCGTTCGTGGTCTTTGTCGCGATAGCCTCGTCCGGCAAAGAGCATGGCCCCACGGGTCTTGTCTTTTTTTGAGACGGCGATCGGATTTCCGTTGAGTGTTGCCCCTTTTCCGGCTTGTGCGACAAACAGTTCGTCGTGGAGCGGGTCGTAGATGACGCCAATTTTTGTTTCCCCTTCATCTACAAGCGCGATCACGACGGCGAAAAGAGGGATGCCCGCAATGAAATTTGATGTTCCGTCGAGTGGGTCGATGATCCACGTTGGCTCCGGCCCAACCTTGCGAGAAAGCGCGTCGGGGAGCTCCTCGCATAAGATAGAGTGCGTTGGGAAGGCTTCGGAAATAGCTTTTTTGATGATCTCGCTACTGCCAAGATCCGCGTCCGTTACGGGGGAATTGTCTGATTTCAGGCGAACATTTTCTCGCGAACCAAACATGGGGAGGATGAACTCTCCCGCTTTTTTTGCCGCAGAAATGGCGATTTCGAGTTCGTTCACAGATTTTGACGACCAACTCACGATACACCCTCGTTGGTCTTCGTGCCAAAAAGCGAAAAGAAAAAGACTCGACAAGGAGTCGAGCCGTTAGCGCCAACGCGCGAGTGGAGAGTTGGCGAAGAGCGAAGCCAGAGCGGTGAGCCCCAGCATGGGATCGTGCAGGGAGACAGCTCCCAGCAGGAGCAGACAGCCGCACAGAGTGCCGATCATCCTGGTGAGGAAGCTGGCGAGCCGCGGGCGTCCGAGGAGACCCTCGAGCAGTGCCGCGAACACGTGGCCGCCATCAAACGGTAGGCTTGGGATCAGGTTGAAGACCCCGAGCGCCACGTTGATGACGAATGTTGTGACCCCCAAGTTGGCCGTGACCTCGTCACGCGCGGCCGCGACGACGATGAGCGAGAGAATCGCGAGGACGAAGTTGGAGACAGGACCCGCCAGAGCCACCATCGCCAGCCGCCATCTGGCGCTGTTCTCTTCTACCGACAAAGGAATGGTCACCCCTCCGACGGCGAAGAGCAGGACTCTCGATGGGCTGTCCAGCAAGGACTGGAACGCGGCCACGTGCGCGAGTTCGTGTATGAGCACGGAGCCCAACAGGATGACGCAAGCCGTGGTGATGTGCCACGCCGGCAGGTTCAGCTTCCAACCCTGGTAGAACAGGTAGCCGAACAGGGCCAGGATCGAGACGTGCACCTCGACCCGCGTGTCTCCTCCGGTGTAGAAGACGAGGCTTTTCACGTCGGCTCCTTCGGCGTCGAAGGTTCCTCTTCGGGCGCCAACAGGACAGGCGTTGCCTCCTCCTGTTCCCCTTGGTTGCGAGAAAGGATCCTCGCGATGTCGTCGCGGCCGAGCGCCTGGAACGACGGTGACTCCCAGAACCGGCTGGGCCACTGGATGTGCTGGCGAACAGCGAGGGCCAAGAGGCCAAGCAGAAGGACCAAAAACGCTTGCTTGCGGGTCATGGTGTACCTCCCTAGTCCGCTTTCAGGTGGTAGCCCTTGCCGGCGATCACGCCGGAGGGCAGGGTCACGAAGTCCGCCCGCACGCGGTACTTTTCGCGGTTGATCTCGTCGATGACGGACATCGCTGTCCGGTAGGTGTCGTTCGCGCCGTTCTCGACGTAGAGCGCGACGTACAAGGACTGCGGCTTCTCCCCTTCTTTGGTGGGATGCAGCCGCGTGAACTCCTCCGTCGTAACGGTGAGCCAGGAGAGAAGCGCGTCTCGCGACAACTTCTGCTTGGGGCTGGCCGCCGCGTAGGCGCCATTGGGTCGCAGGTAGACATGGAGGTCTGGGTTGCGCACGACCCCATCGGCGTACTTGGTGAACCGATCCACCACCACATCCCAGTCCGTGAATTCCTGTTGGCGCTTCGCGAGCTGTTCACGCGTGGACGCGATCTCGGCTTCGAGTTGCGCGACCCGCGCCCGGGCTTCGTCCTCCACCTGCTTGGCGCGAGCCAAGGCCTCATCCGCGACTTGTTGCGTCTGGGTCTCGAGAGCCTGGCGCTCTTCGCGTCGCTTCTCGACCGCCTCGTCCAGGAGTGCGAGCTCTTCCTGCTTGCGCACGATCTGCTGGTCGATCTCCGTCTGGGGCTGGCCCAGGATGACGAACAGCACGCAGGCGAAGCAGACGAACATGTCCATGCCCGCGATCAGGGGCGCTCGTGAACGGCGCCTAGCCATCGTCCACCTCCTCTTCTACCCAGGTCTCGACCGCGTCCTTGTCCACCGTCCACAGCGTGATGAACTTGATGGCCGCGGCCATGATGACGCCGTGGAAGCCCGTGATGAAGACGTACAAGAGGCCACCGATGTCGGTCGCGTTGGAACGCGAGTCCTGGAGGTAGTCGGTAAGCCCGATCATGGTGCCGGCGAGGCCCAGCATGACGGCGAGTTCCTCGCAGGTGACGGCGTTGTCGTCGTTCCCGCGCAGAGCCATCCAGATGCCGACCACGCCGGCGCCGGTGGTGAAGTACGGCAGGACACCGAGATCCGGCAGGACGCCGAGGAACGGGATGGCCGTCAGGATGTAGTTGTTGAGGACGTACGTGACGAGGGGAACGAGCGCGAGCCCGGCCCACGTCGGCATGCGCACGCGCGCCAGAGAGTCCATCACACCTCCGATCTCTCGTTGTTGGGGTGTATCCCCTGTAAAGAACGAGGGCCGATCATATGGTTTTCTGGGTGTTTTGTCAACGGAGGACCCAAATTCAAAACAGGCCGGGATGGCCTGTTTGTTCCATTATTTGATGATGACCTTTCGCAGATACTCGATCACCTTCCGGTTCTTGAGGATCTGTTCCATGTAGTCGCGGTACTGCGGCGAGTAGACCTGTTCTTTCGTCTTTTGGTCCTCGTAACCTTCCGCGGCTCGGTCGAGCTCTTCGTCGATTTCTTTCTCGGAGACCTCGATCTTCTGCTCACGAGCGATCTCGCGCATGGCGATCGCTACTTTCACACGCATGAGCGCCTGTGGCGTGAAGTCGATTTTCATGGCCGCGAGCGTTTTGCCGAGGTTCTTCACGTAGGTGTCGAACTCAAGGCCCTGGGCTTCCACCGCGCGCTGAAGCTCCAGGACCATCTTGTTGATCTCCTCGTTGATGAGCAGATCTGGGAGGTCCTCAAACTGGGTTTTGCCAGCGACGAGCTCGAGCATCTCCTTCTCTTCTTTCGTACGCGCCTCATGTTCTTTCTCGTCTAAGAGATTTTTTCGGATGATACCTTTGAGAGCCTCGAAGTCCTTCGTACCCAAGGCGACGGCGAATGCGTCGTCGAGGGCTGGTGGCTGGAGGTGAAAGAGCTCCTTCAGTTCAACATCGAACTCAACTTCTTTTCCAGCGACCATGGTCTGCACATGCTCTTTTGGAAACGCGAGCGGGAAGGTTTTCTTCTCCCCTTCTTTGAGTCCAATGAGCTGTTCTTTGAATCCTGGAATGTAGTACTCCTCGTTGAGATACACGGCGTGGTTTGGTGACTGACCACCTTCCACTGGGACGCCGTCGAGCTTCATGTTCATCGAGACGACGACCTTGTCGCCCATGGTCACACCTTCTTGCGCGGTCGCTCGAACTTCAGAGGTCTGCATGCGCTGGAGATCACGAAGCGCCATGTCGATTTCTTTATCTTCCACGCTCGGGCTCTGTGCCTTGACCGAGAGTCTCTCCAGGTCAGGCAAAGATTTCGCGCGTGGCATGATCGTCACTTCAGCCGCGAAGACGATGTCATTGCCAGGAGCCAGCTTCACGACGTCGATTTTGGGAGAGCCAACGGTTTCGATGTTCTCTTCCAGGATCATGGAGACAAACGACTTGCGGACGATCGACTCGAGAGCTTCCTCGAGGATCTTCATCTCACCAAGTCGCTGTTTGATGACATCAAAGCTGGCGTGCCCGGGGCGAAAGCCTGGAATCGACGTCTGCTCCGAGAGGCGTTTAGCGGCTTCCTCTAAGTAGGGCTGTGCTTCCTCTTGCGTGAGCGTGAAAGTGAGCTTGAGCCCGTTCTTTGGGAGGATTTCTTTTTCTACGTTTGGCATAATTTTTCCTCGTCATTGCGAGCGACCGAAGGGAGCGAAGCAATCTATTAACTTACTGGATTGCTTCGTCGGCCCTTGGCCTCCTCGCAATGACGAGAGGGTTATTCAGGTTCAATCGCGAAGAGAATAACGATTTCATGCATGTTTGTCAAAGTAAAAACCCTCCGAGACTCGAGTCGAGTTGGAGGGCCGTGTGGGCGGCGAGCGAGGCTCGTCTAGCTGGCGCGGGACGCCTCGTCGGCGGCGATCGCCTGCCCGAGGTGCTCGTCCAAGCCGAGCATCAACTTGTTGTAGGTGACGCTACCGTCCTTCGTGCCCGGCTGTTCCCACCGGAACCCCTTGGCGTGCTCCATGGCGCGCCGGAAGGAATCCAAGCTGAAGTTGCCGTTGAGCAGCGCGTAGAGGTTGCCGCTCCGGGCGATGAGCGTGATGAGCGTCAGGTAGCCCAGTGCCCGACCGAGGGTCTTGTCCGACTTCCCCCACTGCGCCGGCCACTGCTGGGCGGCGGCGATGAAGAGGTTGAGAACCATCTCCCGCTGTTGGTCGCTGGGGTAGGGGTTGAGGCGCGAGCGCTTCCCCATGGCGTACTTGAGCTGGCCCATGAGGGAGGTCACGGGGATCATTCCCCTGGGAACCTTCGGGTTCTGCCCGAAGTAGATCTTGCCCTTGAGGGGCGACGCCGTCGCCTCGTTGAGGAGCTTGGCGGCGCGGTAGGCCTGTGCCGTCGCGTCGTTGGGGAACGCATTGGTCGCGTCCATCTGCGCGAGCAAGAGACGGCTGTGGACGCGAACGCGCTTCTCGCCCTGCATGAAGAGCTCGATGCGCTCCTCGACCGCGAGGTCGATGCCCGCGATGACGGTGAAGTTCCACCGCGTGCGGTCGTCGCCCGAGAGCATCTCCAGCGCCGCGAAGCGGTGCTGGCCGTCGTCCACGACGAGGAAGCACCCTTCGGTGCGCCTGTCCGGGTCGGTCTCGACTTCGCCGACGAGCACACCGCGCGTGCGGTCGTAGACCCAGTCGGTGCCCTCGTTGCCGTACAGGCAGCCCTGGATGGGGTCGCGCATGCGCGGCCGATCCGAGGACTTCATGTGCTTGAGCATCTCCTTGGCTCGGTTGAGCGTGAGCTCGCGGTTGACCCCGAGGGGGTGCTCGCCGAAGCGCAGCGTGACCCCGATCTCCAGGAGGAGTGAGGCGCTGACGACGAAGTTGAGTAGCTCTTGGCCGCCTTGCTCCACGGCGCGGACGCCCTGAATCTCGACTCGCTTGAGTGCCATCTGAGGCTCCTCCGCCGTGGTTGGTTGAAACACGGACAGTCGAACCTATCAAAACGACTGGTTTCTGTCAATGGCGGCGGGCAAAAAGAAAACCCACCGTCGCTCGATGAGCTATGGCGGGCAGGCAGCCGGCTAGGGCTGTTCGTGGCGTCGGAGGTAGGCTTCGACCTCCTCCGCGGTCGAGCACTCCTTGCGGATGTGCTCGAGGGAGGCGGCGAAGGTGTCCGCCAACCGACCCTGTTGGTACGCAAGCGTGATCGCGTCCATGTACAGAGCCAGGATGTTGTCGGCGACCGCGCGGTGCGGTGGCGTCTTGTCGAGCTCGGCGAGGACCTTGCGGCTGTCGCGGGTGCGCCCCAGAGTGGTGCGGACGTTGGGGAGCTCGGTGAGGACGTCGAGGATCCCCTCCTCTTTTCGGTCGAGGAACGTGCGGAACAGACCAGGTCGTCCCGCGCGCTCCCAGGCCTCGAAGGCTTGTTCGATCTTGCGCAGGATGGTCTGCTCGAGGGTCATGCACTCTCCGTTGTTTCAGATTCAGGCGGAAGTCCCAGTCGCACGCGCAGGTCGCACTCGTACGGGCACCCGCGCTGGAGCGTGGTGAGGAACTCGTCGAGGCTCGTCGCGTTTCCCGGCGCGGTCATGTAAGCGACCGCGACTTGGTCGGCGTAGCGGTTGAGGAGGTCATGGGTGACACTCGTCCAGCCGAGACGTTTGCGAACCGCGTCGTAGCCACCATGATACTTGGAGATGGCTATGGAGACGGAGCCGAGCTTCTCGGCCTTGAAGTCCTCTTTCGTGGGTGGGCGGCCAAGCTTCTGGAAGAGACGCCGGAGTTCTTGTTCGACGTTTTCCCAGACCCTCCAGTGGCCGTCGGGTTTCTTGGCCAGCTCATGCCCCATCTTTTCGGCAACTGCTCGCAGGCCCCCATGCGTTCGTTCAATCGCCGCGAGGAGATCGCGATGGCCTCTGGTTTCGAGTTCAGGGCCGAGGGGAAACCGTCCGAGTTCCTCGATGATCGGCAGGAGCACGGCCACGACATTTTTCCAGTCGTGGTAGTAGCCGTTGGATTTGCGTCCCGTCATGATGCCGAGCCGTCGACGGCAGGCAGGAACGCCACCGAAGTTGCGTTGCATACTTTGCTGGAGGCCCGTCATGTTGCGAGCTCGGAAATCATCGCGTTTTGGGAACCTCCCGAGTGCGTCCATGAGAGCACGGAGGCCTTTCTCGACGTTCTCCCAGGATTCCCAGTAGCCGTTGGGCCTGCGCTCGAGCTCCTCGCCCATCTTCTCTCGCACAGTCGCGAATCCGCCATGGTAACTGCTCACAGCGACCGAGATCGAGGGCATTCCCAATTCGCTGAGCTCGGCCTGGGTCGGGAAGTGGCCGAGTTCTTCTCTGGCAACCTCGAGTTGCTCCTTTACGTACGGCCAGCTCTTCAATGAACCGTTCGGAGCCTTTTTTTCTTCTGCGCCGAGCTTCTCGCGGACGGCTTTGAGTCCGCCGTGGTAACGACGGATTCCATCAGCAAGCGTCGGGAAGCCCAGCTGGCGCATTTCAGGGGTCGACGGGAAGTGGCCAAGAAGCGCTTTGGCTTCTTCCATCTGATGAACGATGTTCATCCACTCCTTGTAGAAGCCTTCGGGGTACTTTGCAGGTGCCAACCCGAGACGGTCGCGCACTACAGGTGTTCCACCGTGTGAGCGACTCAGCGCGTCGAGCAGACCGCTTAAGCCAAGCTCCCGAAATTCGGGCATTGTCGGAAACCGGCCCAGTCGTGTGATGACCGGGCGCAGAGCTTCCTCTACGTTCTTCCAGTCATCCCAGTACCCGGGGGGTTTACGAGACACGTTGTAGTTCCTCCTTCGCCGAAATGGCGACCCCGGAGAGTAGGTCGAAATGGTGAAATCGTCAACCCTGTCGGGGGCTAAGCCTACGACCTGTAAAGAGAAAACCCGCCGTCGCTCTTCGAGCTATGGCGGGCAGGTCGACCTTGGGGGTCGATCGTGATGTTGGTGCTGGTCAGGGCAGTCCGAGGTTCTTCTTGAGCGCGGCCTCGTTGCCCCACTCGTCCTTGATCCGCGTGAGGAAGGCGTCGTAGCTCTCGCCGTCGCGGGCGTTCCCCATGAAGTGAGCGCCGAGCTGGTCGGCGTAGCGCGACAGCACCCGGTCGGTGAGCTTCACCCTGGAGCCGCCGTTGGTGGCGGGCACCTCGGGCTGGAGCACGCCCTCCATGACGAGTCGCAGGGGCTTGCCCGCGCGTTCCTCGATCCGGCCGACCTGGCGGTGCTCTGTGAACCCGACGTACTTGCCGACTCGTCCTCCGCCTTCGATCTCGCCGGCCTCGGGCGTATCGATGCCGATGATGCGGACGCACGCGCCGGACAGCTTGCCGTCGAGTGCGACGATCAGGAACATGAACGCGCTCTGGACGCGGGCGACGAATACCTGCCCGGGCCGCATGTCGAGCATGGGCTTGTAGACGCCCTTCTCGTTCTGGTCGCGGGGGAAGGCGTCGGTCTGCGTGATCGTGACCACGCGGCCGCCGGGGAGCCCGAGCTCTCGGCCCTGGAGGGCCTGGGCGAGATCGGCAACGGGAAGCTTGAAGATCGATGAAGGTGCCTTGGGCATTAGCCCTCCTGTTCTTGCGGAAGTGTGCAAGAGGAGAACCTATCAATTTGTTCGATTTTCGTCAATTGTATATAGGTTTTATAGTTTGTGTCATCCCGACCGAGGCCGTTCGACGGCCGAGCGGAGGGATCTCGAATGAGTAGACTCGAGATCCCTCGACTCGCTTCGCTCGCTCGGGATGACACAGAAAATAGAAGGAAAGTCATTCAAGAAAAATTGTCAAAAAGAAAAGCACCACGTTGTGGTGCCGTTGAGAGTGGAGTTCTCAGGCGGTTTCCCAGGAGATGATGCCGCGTTGCCGCAGGCGCTCGAGGGTTCGCCAGTCCGTGCCGAAGAGTTCGACGGCGCGTTGCTGGATGGGGATCGGTTTGCCACCGACCTTGGCCCAGCGGCCGAGCTCGGACAGGAGCGTCTGGCGCACGGCGGCCGTGTCGCTGACCTCGTGTCCTCGCGGGCTCGGGTCCTTCACGATGAACCGGTCGTACATGACCGGCTCCACGTTGCGCGTGTCGACGGTTCGCGTGCCTCGTGCGCGGCGGTTCTTCAGGTGTCCGTTTTCGAAGCGGAACTTGAAGGGCCCAGGATCCCTGAAGGTGATCGTATTGCCCGCAGGCGTGAAGACGATCGACCAGAAGGCGAAGTCCGGGGTCTTCTTGCTGGCCTCGGCCACCGGTACGACCAGACCCGTCAGCGGCAGGAGTTCGCACCCCGCCTGCTTGAGACCATCGGTCCACGCGCGGAACAGGCTGTCGTCCAACGCGCTCTGGTTGAACGTCAGCCAGATGAGGCCGTGAGGGTCGCTCACGCGCACGAGCTCGCGCAGAGCCGTGAGGCGCTCCGAGTCCTGAGCGCTTCCCAGTGCCGTCCAGTCCAGGACCATGCTCGCGACCGTGAGCCGGAACCGTCCTTCCCACTCGCGCGGGAGGGCGGAGATCCGACCGACCCGGATGTTCTGGGTGAGCTCGGGAGCTGCCTCCTTCGCCACTTGGATCATCCAGGGGTTGAGGTCCACGCCCATGACCGGAAGCCCGAGGGTTCGAGCGAGGGTCGCGGGGCCACAGCCAGCGTCCAGGATCCGGGAAGGATCCGTGAGGATGCCGCCGGGGATGAGGCCTTCCTGGAGCACGTAGAGCATGTGCCGGGCGATGTGCCCGGAGGCCATACCTTCCTGCGCGGCGAAGAAACTTCTCGCGAAGATCTCGCCGTTGGTGGAAAGCCCCGAGTTGCGCTCGAGGTAGGAGGCGGCCGAAGCCTCTCCCGCCCCTCGCACGTCGTTGTTGATGAGGCTCACCCACTCCTTGGGGGAGCGCATGAAGCCGATGAGCGACGAGGCATCGTCCTGCGAGTACTCCGCCCACTCTTCCTGCGTCGGAGGAACGCGAGAGCGGAAGCGCGTGAGCGATGCCCACTTGCGGCGGTTGAGCTCCATGCGCGCCTCGTCGACCGTGCCACGAAGGGTCGGACAAACGTAGCGCATCCTGAGCGTCAGGCCTTCGCGCCAGAACCGGCCGAGGAACTGCTTCCACGGCTTCCAGTCCAGGGCGAACCCGATGACCAGCAGTTCCTGCAGGGTCGGGTTGGGCTTGGTCGTCACCGAGAGGTTGATCGAGTCCGGACAGGTCTTCATGGAGACCAAGAGGATCCGCGCCGTGGGGTCTTCGCGCCAGCGCTGGATGAGCGCGTCGCGGTTGTCCCCGATCGTGACCGAACCGTCCAACAGGAGCACGGTGTCTTCTCCGTACCACTCCTGCAGGAGCTTGCCGATCCAGAGGATCTCGTCATCGTCCTTCACCGGTTGGGTGACGCCCTGGACGTAGAGCCCAGAGGCAACGACGATCTTGGACGTGCCGATGGCGGCATCGATCCTCTGCCTCAGCCACACGAGCTTGGCCGAGAGCTCAGGCGTTTCGAAGGCGCGTTCGACCTCCTCCGGCCAGTCGTAGTCCGCCAGGCGTGCAAGCACGTGCGGCATGTCGCAGGCGTAGAGGAGGTAGCGGACCTTCTTGCTTCCGTCCATCCCGTTGATGACCTTCAGGCTGTCGCCGTCTTGGTCATCTTCGGGGACGTAGTCGAGGAGGTGCTGGTAGAGCGCCGCCTGGGCAGGTGTCATCTCAAGCGCCTCGGCGGCGAACAGATCCTCCCAGGGCTTGGGCGTGATCTCCGGGAGATCGCGCACTTCGTGCAGACCGATGTCCAGGATGCAGGTCTCCAGGAGCGCCCGCAGGAAGCGCGGAGAGGCGTAGGCGCCCGAGCGCAGAAAGCTCTTGGGATCCGCGAAGAGTTCGGGCCGCAGGACGCAGGCGAGCGCGGCGATCTCTTCGGGCGAGTTCTCCCACGGGGTCGCCGAGTTGGCGACGATCTTCTTGACCGAGCCCGCGTGCGCGTGGATGACCTCGAGGGCTCCCAGCGCGCGCTTGGCCGGGCTTGAGCCCACGACGTTCTTGCCGTAGTGGCTCTCGTCCCAGATGATCCCGTCGATGCTCTGGCTCTTCAGGGCGTCGATGACCGAGCGGTGGATGAGCGTCGTGTAACCGACGATCACGAACTCGGCGTTGGCGGCGATGAGTTCAGCATCACGCGCGGACTGCAGGACTTCGATCCGGCCCGTGCCACGCAGGTGCGGGTAGTAGAGCTTGAGCTCGCGCTCCCAGTTCGTCCGCGCGTTGGGCGCGCAGAAGACCAGGACGCGCTTGCAACCGGCTTCGCGCATGGCGATCACGGCGTAGCTCGTCTTGTAGGTGCCGGTGTCGCCGATGTTGAGGACGCGCGTCTCGTTGCGGGAGCGATCCAGCCACCAACGCACATGCACGGCCGGGAACAACCGGTCGTTGAGCGTTGGAACGACGCGGTCGTAGACCTCGTCGGAGTAGCGCTCCATCTGGTCGCGCGCCGACGTCCAGACCTGGACTTCGTAGGCGTTACCCGCCTTAGCGATTTCATCGCGAGCGAACTCCGCTCCGAGGTCACGATCGCGCGAGTACCAGTACAGGAGCTCACGGATGCGGCACTCGACGTCGAGGTCCTGCACGTCGCGCGGAATGGCGGCGAGCAGGCTCTCGTCGATGGCGATTGCCAGGTGTGCGGAGCCCGATCCGGTTCCGTGCCGGGGTCCGACCGTGATCATCCCGAGCTCCGCGCCCAGACGCTTGTCGCTCTGGAGGCGGATGATGAGCCGAGTGACCCACTCGGGGTTGCCGTAGAAGAGCTCGGGGCTGACGCGCACGAGCGCGCGCGCGAGCGCCTCCGGGTAGGCCTGGAAGCGGCGCCACATGTACTTGAGGAGGTCACTGTGGGTGATCGCCTCGAAGTAGTAGCGCGGGTTGCGCTCGATCGACCTCACCAGGAGGTTGTACAGGTCGTTCTCGTCGAGCTCATGCCGGTCGAACAAGAACTTGATGAAGTTGAACTTGCGTTCCCCATCGGTCATACCCGAGAGGAGCGCCAGGGTCCGGTCATGGGTCGCGCTCATGAGGTTTCTCCGATGGTTGAAGGTGAAAAGAGCGCCCCGTTCTTTTAGCAGGGAAAACAAGTTTCGTCAATGAAAAAGCCCCCAAGCAAGTTGGAGGCCGTGGCACCGGCGTGGCCGGTCAGTTGATGATGTCGAGGAACTCGTCGATCTCTCCGCGCGTCCTTGTGAGACGGGGTTTGACCGAGCGGGAGCTCGCTCCCTCGCGTGCCTCCTTTCGCAGGCCGTCGAGCTGTCCCTTGAGCTGGCGCTTCATCGCGCCGGCGGGCATCTGCTCGAGCGCCACGTAGGCCGCAATGAACAGTTCGTCGAGGTCGCCGGGAAGCGGCGGGACCTCGGGTGCTGAAGTCGGAGGGGTCGTGGGTGGTGCCACGGGAGCAGGTTCGGGCTCGGGTGCCGGTTCCGGTTCGGGGGCGGGTCTGGGCTCGGGTTCAGGTTCGGGAACGGTCTCCACAGGAGGCGGCTCGATGACCGCTTGCCCCGACCGTAGCGTCGGGGGTGCCGGCCGCGAAGCGAGCTCCTTGAGGCGGGCGTCCAGGGCGCGGATGCGATCACGGATGGGATCCATCCACGCGGACCAGAGACCGAGCACATCGTCGTTGTCGCCGCGCGCGGAGAGGTCAAGCAGGTGTTCGACTTCCCCGAGGTCTCCAAGCAGGGCCAGGAGACCGGGGTCCTCGATTCCTTCCCTACCCTCGCGCGCGTCCATGGCGAGGAGGGCGTGGACATCGGCCCACGGGGTCGCCTTCTCGTCCGTTGTCGGAGGTTCCTCCGGCAGGTTGTTGAGCGCTGCCAACCGGCTCTGGTCATCCTGCACGCGAGTGTCGGAAGCTTCCACCCAGTGGGAGAGCACCTCCTCGTCCAGACCGTTGTCGGTCACGGCCGACTGGGCGGGCTCCTCCGGGGGGTCGGCCTCGTCGTCCATGGTGATGAGATCGACCGAGAGGTCAATGAAGTCGCCTTCGGGTTCCCCCTCGGGCATCTCCAGGACGACATCCTCGTCTTCCTCGAGCGGGTCGACCACCGGTTGAGCAGGGATGGCGGTGTCAGGGGACAGGAGGATTCGCGCGTCCTGTGGCACGTACATCCCAGGGCCACCTTCTTGGTTGGTGTAGCTGAATGCGGTCGCGCTCGTTTCCTTGAGCTTGGCCTTCACTGCCGCCAGGAACGACAGGAGATCCACGGGAGCTCCACCCCACACGAGGTTTTCCCCGGTGGGAATGCCCTGCGGGTAGAGCTCGTGGGCGAGCCCGCGCGCGAATGCGAGGAGCTCCACTTCCGGATGCTCCTTCCAGGCCGTGAGCAGGTGCTGGAGGCCCTCGTAGGAGAGGGCGGCCACGAGCTCCGGGCGGGAGGAGAGTTCCCAGTAGGTCGCGGGAGTGAGCAGGCCATCGCGCATCAGCGCAGTGAAGTCCTCGATGCGTGAAGGGTGGTGCGTGAGCACCAGCTTCTTGATGAGATCAGGGCTGATCCCAACCTCGTGTGCGGACTGAACGACCCGCACCAAGAAGCATGGCGGGATGGTTCCGTTGATCGTGTGGGCGAGCTCGAAGCTCGCAATCAAGACCGTGCTCGAGATGACCGTGTCGGGGCTCAGATCGCACGACCAGTGGCCCTCGAAGTACGCGAAGAGGCCGGTCGCCGTCGCGATCACGCGGTTCCAGTACTTGGTGTCCTTCTGGACTCGCCCCGCTCGCCGACCGCGCCGACGATCCTCCTTCTGGGGTCGCGCTTGCGCGTAGGCCGCGCACTGAGCATCGATCCAGCGGAACACGCGGATCGCCTCGTCGATGTTCTCGAAGAGAAGTCCACGAGACTCTGCCTCTGCAAGGCACACGATGAAGGCTCTGGTGTTCTGGGCGCTTGCTCGCAGGTCCTTGAGGATCCGAAGGAGCCTCTTAGTTTGCTCCTGAGGATCCATCGTCTGGCTCACAAGACGACGCAAAGCGAGCCTGAAGTAGACGGCGTCTTCAAGAATGAGGCCGAGCGCCTCTCCCCAGGTTTCGGGAGTGTCCTCAAACTGGAGAGGACGCATGACACTGATCAGTTTCGTCATGAGGTCTCCAAGAGGTTGAAGGGTTTGAAGGGTGAAAAGAGCGACCCGGCACTCTATGCAAAAAACGCAGAAACGTCAAGATAACGGACAGAAACAAAAACACCCTCGGTGCATGACCAAGGATGTTTTTTCTTTTAGACAATGAGGGCGGCGATGAGCAGTGCGACGATGTTGAGGATCTTGATCATGGGGTTCAAAGCTGGACCGGCCGTGTCCTTGTAGGGATCGCCAACGGTGTCGCCCGTGACTGCCGCCTTGTGCGCGTCACTTCCCTTTCCACCGTAGTTGCCTTTCTCAATGTACTTTTTGGCGTTATCCCACGCGCCACCACCGGTGGTCATGGAGATCGCGACAAACAGTCCGGTGATGATCGAGCCGATCAAGAGTCCACCCAAAGCCTCCGCTCCTAGAGCAAATCCCACGACGATCGGTGCGAGTACGGCCAACAGCGATGGTGCGATCATGTACTTGATGGCGCGACTGGTCACAATGTCGACGGCCTTGCCGTATTCCGGTTTGGCGGTGCCGTCCATGATGCCGTGGATCTCGCGGAACTGGCGGCGCACTTCTTCCACAACCGCGCCCGCGGCTTTTCCAACGGCTTCCATCGCCATGGCTCCGAAGAGATAGGTGATGAGGCCGCCCAAGAACAGACCGGCGATGACGCGAGGGTCAACTAGATCAAATACGATGTTCCTACCTGTTGCTTCGATCGTGTGGACGTAGTCGCCAAACAGGACGAGGGTGGCGAGTCCGGCCGAGCCGATGGCGTACGCCTTGGTGACGGCCTTGGTGGTGTTGCCCACGGCGTCGAGCGGATCGGTTACGTTGCGAACTTCTTCTGGGAGGCCGGCCATCTCGGCGATGCCGCCGGCGTTGTCGGTGATCGGACCGTAGGCATCGATCGCCACGATGATACCTGTGAGCGAGAGCATGGCCACGGCCGCGATCGCGATGCCGTAGAGACCCGCAAGGTTATAGGCAATGAGGATTCCCAAGACGATGGTGAGAACCGGGAGCGCGGTGGCTTTCATCGAGAGCGCGAGCCCCGCGATGATGTTGGTGCCGTGTCCGGACTCGGAAGCTTCAGCGAGTTTTTGCACGGGCTTGTACTCAGTGGCGGTGTAGTACTCCGTGATCATGATGAGGAGTCCCGTGATGAGCAGACCCAACAGTGAGCAGTAGAAAAGGTTGATCTCGTCGAGGCCAGTGAGGGCCCATGTATTTTCCATCAGGAACTGATTGGTGAGATAGAAACCGACAGCAGCAAACACCCCAGCAGCAGCAAGTCCCTTATAGAGGGCGCCCATGATGTTCTGGCTCTTCCCCAGTTTAATGAAGAAGGTTCCAAGGATCGATGCAACGATCGCAATGGCCCCAAGAGCCAGAGGGTATAGCACATAAAGGTCTTGCCCAGGGAACGTGAGATTTCCCAGAACCATCGCGGCGACGAGGGTCACGGCGTAGGTCTCGAACAGGTCCGCGGCCATGCCAGCGCAGTCACCAACGTTATCACCCACGTTGTCGGCAATCACGGCTGGGTTGCGTGGGTCATCTTCTGGGATACCAGCTTCGGTTTTTCCAACGAGGTCAGCGCCCACGTCCGCGGCCTTTGTGAAGATGCCGCCGCCCAGCCGGGCGAAGACAGAAATGAGTGAGCCTCCGAATCCAAGACCGATGAGTGCGTTCAGATCATTTGTCACTCCGTAGAATCCCGCGACTCCCAAGAGCGCGAGACCGACGACGAGAAGTCCCGTGACCGTTCCGCCTTTGACCGCGACATCCAGCGCTTGCGCGAGCCCGGTCTTGGCGGCCTCAGTCGTTCGCACGTTGGCGCGCACCGAGACGGACATACCGATGAAACCGGCAACTCCTGAGAGAACCGCGCCGACCAGGAAGCCGATGGCGAGCGTCCAACCAAGAGCAAAGCCCAGGATGAGGAAAATGATCATCCCGATGACGGCGATCACTTTGTACTGGCGAGCCATGTAGGCCGAGGCGCCTTCTTGAATGGCAAGCGCAATGCCTTTCATCTTTCCTTCACCTGCGGGACGTTTAAGGATCCACTGAGTAAGGACGGCACCCCAGAGAATCGCGAGGACTCCGGCGGCAAGAGCGTACTGTATAATGGACATAGTTTCGTTGAGAAACGATTTTAATGACCCGGATATACTAGAAAAAATGAGCGTTCATGTCAACGAAGAGTCTTATCCAATGCAAGATGATCCCCAAATGGGTTTCTCATTCCAATGCAGAA
>JBBTRQ010000032.1:0-31263 GCA_038065075.1 Patescibacteria group bacterium | reverse complement strand
CCGATCACCATCTAATACCCTTCTAAAAACTGTCTTGACAACCCAGACCACCTTAACGTTTGGTACAAACTTACGCCAGATCGAATCGAGCTGATCTACCAGGAAAAATTTGAATACAATCGACAGAAAGTTTTATGACCGTCATTCTCGGTTCCAGTTCTCCCAGCCGCAAGGAGGTTCTCGAAGCAATGGGTTTTGAATTTTCGATTATCTCTCCAGACATCGACGACGAGCAATCCGTCGGGATGATCCTCGAGAGTTAGTCACAGCGATCGCGCAGGCAAAGATGGACGCGGTCCTCGAGAAAGTCGATGGGGATGCGATTGTCATCTGTTCAGATCAAGTGATGGTGGTCGATGGAAAGGTTCGAGAGAAACCGGCGAGCAAGGAAGAAGCGTACGCGTTCATCGCGACGTACGAGGTCATGCCACAAGTCGCCACCTCGGCAACGGTTGTGTGTAACACCGTAAACGGGAGGCGTGTCTGTGAGGTCGTTGAGGTGAGCGTCACATTCGACCCGATCCCGCAGGAAAACATTCGTGAGTTCGTTGAGACAGAGCAGGCACTCAAATATGCCGGAGCCCTCGCGGCAGAGCATCCGCTATTCTCGCCCTTTGTCCACGTCGATGGCGAGTGGGAGGCGCTCATGGGTCTCCCAAAACAAAAAACGCTTGAGATGATAGAGGCTGTATCGTAAACGGTTTCAAAATGAAAAGAGCCCGTGAAGGCTCAGAGGAAGGCGAGCTGGCCGACGAGGCCGTCGGAAACCGCGCGCAGGACGCGCGGCTTTTTGTTGAGAGCGCGTACAAGAGCGTCGTGGTCGCGCTCCGGCATAGCGATGATCGCGCAGGCGTTCTCCTGTGCGTTCGTGCGCAAGGTGATTTCGTCATGCGAAGTGTTCACAAGCATGACACCACGCGTAATTTGCACGCGCGCGCCGGCCTCGCGTGCGGCCTCGAGCATCCACGCGTTCCAGTCCGGATCCCCGCGTCGATGCCAGACCAGCATCTCGGACGGATGGAATGTGCCGCGCTCCCGGAGCGCATGATCCCCACCGGCCGTCGCCGCCAGCATCAGCCAGTCCATGACGGTTTCGTCGGTAAGCGACGCCGTTGCTTCACAGAAGAACGAGCGGCTGACGGCGGGCGTGGTGAGGAACGCATCGGGATTTGCGCGTACGTGCGCGCTCCCTGGTCGTACGCGCTCGGGCGATGGGCGCACCTGCACCAGATGCCACGTTCCAGGCACGTCCGGATGGATGATGACTTCCAGTTGCACACCGAAGTTGATCCCGACGTAGCAGAGCCGCGTGTACAACTCCTGGGCGATCTCTCTGACCGGCAGTCGCTTGGCTGTGTCCGTGAAGAGGCTGTTGTGCGCGCATGGCGTCAGGAACTCGCCGGTCAACGGATCGATGACGAAGTGGCAACCCTCACAATCGTTCGTGGCAGAGGTGAAGCGTCGGGTTCCATTGGCAAGCGTTTGCTCGCGGCCGGTCGAGATACGCGCAATCGTGCGTCCAAGCAGGCGGCTGTAGGCGAGATCGACCACCAGACCGATGCCTTCGACGTACTCCTGCAGGACAACCGGATGCATGCCACCGGAAACCTCGCCGGCATGATCCCAGACGCGGTCGAGGTTCTTTACCGTGCGCGACGACTGGGCGCCACTGCGGCCGTCCAGCCAATCTTCGATCCTGGTGGAGCTGCGCACCTTGATCGGCGTCAGTCGGCTGGAAAGCCACGCGCTGGAACCGGACGCACAGCTCCAATCCATCTCCGAGGGTTCGATGGCAATCCATTCGGGAACGCGCAGACGTGATGAATCCTGCGCCAAAAGATCGCAAATTCGCAATCCGAGCGCTTTGCCTCCGGAAGCGCGAAGTTCCTGCGCCAGCGTGATGAGCGAACCTGTGTGAATGAGCGCTGCGGGAAGCTGGGAGAGCGTCCGCACCGGATTCAAGGCATCATACGTCCAGGCCTTTGGATCCAGATGCAAGGTTACCCCCTTGTGTATTTGGTCTGCCAACATCCCACCACAGCCGTCCCAAGTTGTCCACTTGCCTGGCGTGGCTTCATCGCCTAAACTGGCGGCCAACTATGCAAACGTGGAAACTCAAAAAGAAGTCCAAGAAAATCGAACAAAAGACGTGGAAGCCACGACTGGCGGCGGTCATTGCCTTGGTCGCCACACTGGCGATAGGAATCTATGATTTTCCTGGCGTTTGGAATCGAGGGGCACAGGCGGTTCAAGCACAAACTGGCTGGCTTCCACCGGTGATTGACGAAGAACCATTCCGATTGGGCTTGGATCTTCAGGGGGGAACCCATCTCGTCTACGAGGCGGATATGTCTCAGATTCCGGAAGAGGATCGTCCCGCGGCGCTTGAGGGGGTGAAAGACGTCATTGAGCGTCGCGTGAACGCGTTTGGCGTGTCCGAGCCCGTTGTGCAGACAACGGCGACCGGCGGCTCCTATCGTGTGATCATCGAGCTCGCGGGAGTCCTGGACGTCAGCGAAGCCATCGCCCTTATCGGTGAGACACCCGTGTTGGAATTCAAGGAGCCGGGTGAAGAGCTTCAGCGTGACCCAACGCAAGAAGAGCTCGACCAGCTTGATGCGCTCAACACCCAAGAGCGTGCCTCTGCCCAGGTGGTCTTGGATCGCGCCCGTTCCGGCGAGGACTTCGATGCGCTTGTTTCTGAGTTTAGTATCGACCGCAACAAGGAGGTCAACAGGGGAATCATCGAAAACGTTACGGCCGACTCATATTTCATGGAGTATGCCCTCCTGATTGAGCAACGAGGAGTCCAGCCAGGACAAGTGAACGGAAACCTTTTGGAGAACGAGGACGGTGTCAGTATCTTCAAGTATCTCAATCCTAGTGAGAAGACTGAGATGTTGCTTTCTCACCTTCTTGTCTGTTTTGAAGGCAAGACCGGCTGTACGAATGAGTTGCCGGCACTGGACGCGTCCGTTCAGATTAACAACTTGAAGGATCAGGCCACAGCAGAGAATTTTGCGGATCTTGCCAAACAGTATTCGACGGATCCTTCCGCCGCTTCTAACTCGGGCGACCTGGGATGGGCAACAGCACAGGATTATGTCGCGTCCTTTAGCCTTGCCGCCGCCGCACTTGAAGTGGGAGAAGTTTCAACCGTGGTTGAGACAGAATACGGCTACCACCTCATCTACAAACGTGATCAAAAAACCTCACCCGCGTACACCATTCAACGCGTGCTTATGCCGCTGTCGGACATCTACGATGTCATCCCTGTGGCATCTCCTTGGGTGAATACCGCGCTTTCCGGAAAGCATCTTTCACGTGCCGCTGTCGAATTCGATCCCAATACGGGATCTCCGTTTGTGGGGATCACTTTCAACGCGGAAGGTGGCGAGTTGTTCGGTCAGCTCACGCAGGCACTTGTCGGTCAGCCCATCGCGATCTTCTTGGATGGCGAGCCGATCTCAACGCCCGTTGTCCAGCAGGCTATTTTCGGAGGCCAAGCGGTCATCACCGGAGATTTCACACTTAATGAGGCAAAACTGTTGGCTCAGCGCCTTAACGCTGGGGCGCTCCCGGTTCCTCTTGCATTGCTTTCCCAGCAAACGGTCGGCCCAACGCTTGGCGCGACGTCCCTTTCAATGAGCGTCAAAGCGGCTCTGGTCGGCTTCGTGCTCGTCGCCCTCTACATGGTTGCGTACTACCGGCTTGCCGGCCTCTTCTCTGTGGCCGCGCTCATTCTTTACGCGGTACTGAACCTCGCCGTGTATCGAATTTTCGGTGTCACCATCACCCTTGCTGGTGTAGCGGGATTTATCCTCTCGCTTGGTATGGCCGTGGATGCCAACGTCCTCATCATCGAGCGCATGAAAGAGGAGCTCGCCTCCGGACGAGATTTTGCCAGTGCTACGCGTGAAGGGTTTATTCGAGCCTGGCCGGCCATCCGAGACTCGAACGTCGCCACGCTGGTGGTCGCGGTTGTCCTCTACGTGTTCAGCACCAGCTTTGTGCGAGGATTCGCCCTCCTGCTGGGAATCGGCGTTCTGATCAGCATGTTCACCGCCGTAACCGTCACCCGCAATTACATGGACGCGGCCTTCCCGCGCAAGACCCTCGCCCTGCCAGCCGTGTCTGGCCTCTCTAAGAAATCCTCCAGCTAATCCTCTATGATGAAGCTCCACATTATCGACCATCGCAAAACCTGGTATGGGATCTCCACCGCCCTGTGCGTCTTGAGCCTTGTGGCTCTCCTGGGTTGGGGATTGCCGGCAGGGATTGATTTCACTGGTGGATCGTTGCTTGAGATGTCCTTCGCGCAGGCACCGACGCAATCAGCCGTTCAGGAGGCCTTGAGCATTGCCGGCTATGATGAGGGCGTCGTACAGATTTCCTCTGACAGCACCTTGATCCGCACACGCCCGCTGACGGAGGAAGAGCACCAAGCCTTGTTGGTATCTCTGACGCAGTCACTCGGGACGGGACAGGAGATCAGATTTGATTCGATCGGGCCGATGATCGGCGAGGAACTACGTGAGATGGCTCTATGGGGAGTCGCGACGAGCTTGCTACTCATTGGATTGTACCTGGCGTGGTCCTTCCGCGGCTCTGACGAGTTGTTCTCTGGAAAAAAGATTGCCCTGCTCACCGTGCTTAAAACATTCCACGACGTTCTTATTTCTGTCGGCATCTTCGCGGTTCTGGGGCATTTCTTGGGCTACGAAATGGACACGGCGTTTGTAGCCGCTACGCTGACCATTTTGGGATACTCGATTAACGACGGCGTGGTCGTGCTTGACCGCACCCGGGAAAACGCCAAACTGAAAGTTTCCCCGCACCTGGAAGAGATTGTCGACCGGGCCATCGACCAGACGCTTGCTCGTTCCATTAACACGTCCGTCACCGTCTTCCTCGCTCTGCTCGCCGTCTTCCTATTTGGAGGGGAGTCCACGCGGCCGTTTGCGATGCTCTTGCTCATCGGGGTGCTGATCGGAACATATTCGTCCGTGTTCATCGCCAGCCCACTTCTGGTGACACTGAGCTCCCAAAAGAAAACTTCCTGAAAATCAACCAGGAAATCGATCAGAGGGATCCCTCGCGTGACTCGGGACGACCTTCGGTCGGTTTTTTGATATACTGATCACATCTGTATGCTTTCGTTCCTCGCAATCCCCATTGTGAGCCAAGCAACAGGGGTCGCGGCCAGTAGCCCCTCGTTTTTTGCGCAGCCGATTGATGTCATTCTGTATGATATTTTGATTTGGTTTGGATGGATCCCGATCGTGATCACGCTTGGATGGGGGTTTACGACGATGTGGCTGAACGATCGCCAGGGAAAGTTTGTCGCGAAGTTAAAGTATACGGTGCTGGCGATTGATGTTCCCAGCATGACGGAACAAACGCCAAAGGCGTTTGAAAACTTGTTTGCTTCGCTCTATGCAACCAAGTCGACCATCACCTGGAAGGAAAAATGGATGGACGGAAAGCTCCACCCGGTGTTTTCTTTTGAGATCGTCTCGACCCAGGGGTATATCCAGTTTTTGGTGCGAACTCAATCACGTTTTCGCGATGTGATTGAGGCGGGCATTTATGCGAACTATCCTGAAGCGGAAATTTCCGAAGTCGAAGATTATGCGGTGAAATTTCCAAACGAGTTTCCAAACGATGACTACGAAATGTGGGGAGGGGAGATGACGCTGGAAAGGGACCAGATGTTTCCTATCCGAACGCACCTTGATTTTGAGGACCGGATTTCTCAGGAGATTAAGGATCCGTTGGCCGTTACATTGGAACAACTTGCGAAGATGCGGCCAGGCGAGCACTTCTGGATCCAGATTCTCTGCCAGCCATCGAGCAACGACTGGCAGAAAGAGAGTGTTAAGTACGTGAACAAACTGTACGGCGTTGAGGACAAGGCAAAAAAGAGTGCTCTGTTGGGAGCCATTGATTCCACGATGTCCTGGCCCGCAGGGGTGTTTCAAGAGGCAACGGGGGTGGATTTGAGTGGCTTGCTAGGAGGGGGTGAGCCCACCGTGGAAGAAGACCAGTGGAAGGCCTTTAAGGTGACGATCGCCCAGAGAATGGAAGCGGAAGCCGTTTTGTTAAAGTCGGCGAAGACGGGGCTTGGCGTCAAAATTCGCGTGCTCTACGTGGCGCGGAAAAATGCGTTCGTGAAGGTGGAACGTACCGGTATCGTCAAAGGCGTTTTGAACCAATTCTCAAACCTCAACCTCAATAAGTTCACTCTGTACATTCCACAGGTTCCGAAGGATGACTATTTTTGGATGCGGTGGGTGTATACAAAAAAACAGCATCGACTCATGACCGGGTACCAAAACCGAAGTTGGGGAATTGGGGCGAACCCATTTGTCTTGAACGTCGAGGAGCTTGCAACCATTTGGCACTTCCCGCCGATTTCGATCAAGGCGCCACTCGTCAAAAAGAGCGAATCCAAGCGCGCCGAACCTCCATCTGGTTTGCCAATCACGTATTTGGAAGAAACCTTGCCCGGGTATGTTCCGCCGGGGCTTGGTCTTGAACCTGAGGGGCTTCCAGGGGCTACGGAATCCGTGGAGGGACTGGATGTGCCGCCTCCTGGACTGACGTTTGAGCCCGTGAGCGATGAGCCACTTCCCGAGACACTTCCTCATCCAAGCGCGCCCACAGGCCGAGTTGAAGAACCATCTGTTCCCCCCAATCTCCCTATTTAAAACCACATGTCTCACAACCACGACCACGAGAACGAAGTGACCTACTTCGCCAAAACGAATTTTCGCAACCAGATGACGAAGTTCGGGATCAAGACCGACGACCGCCGCCGGCATGTGTATGTGATTGGAAAGACCGGTATGGGCAAGACGGTCTTGCTGGAGAATTTCATGTTGTCCGATATTTACGCCGGGCATGGGTGTTGTTATGTGGATCCGCACGGGGACACGGCCGAGCGCCTGATCGACTACATCCCGAGTTGGCGGCTCAACGACGTCGTCTACTTCAATCCAGCCGACATGGATTATCCCGTGGGCTTCAATATCCTGGAAGCCGTGAGTGAGCGTCACAAGCACCTCGTCGTCTCAGGCATGATGGGTGTGTTCCAGAAGATTTGGGAAAACATGTGGTCCAGCCGCATGGAGTACATTTTGAACAACACGCTCTTGGCGCTCCTTGATAATCCTGGCCAAACGTTACTTGGAATCAATCGCATGCTCTCGGATGCCGATTTTCGTAAACGGATCGTTGGCAACGTGAAGGATCCGGTGGTGAAACAGTTTTGGTTGGTGGAGTTTGCTTCCTACAACGAGAAGTACGCGCAGGAAGCGGTCGCGCCTATTCAAAATAAGATCGGTCAGTTCCTTTCCGCCACGATTATTCGCAACATTGTCGCCCAGGTGAAATCGACGATCAATATTCGGGACCTGATGGACACGCAAAAAATACTGATTATCAATCTTTCGAAAGGTCGTATCGGTGAGGACAACTCGCGTTTGTTAGGAGGTCTGCTCATTACCAAGATGCAGTTGGCGGCGATGGAGCGCGTGGATATTCCTGAGGTGGATCGAACGGACTTCTATCTGTACGTCGACGAGTTTCAAAACTTCGCGGTGGAGTCCTTTGCCTCCATTCTTTCTGAGGCTCGTAAGTATCGTCTATGTCTCACGATGGCGCACCAATACATCGCGCAGTTGACCGAGGAAGTTCGCGACGCCGTGTTTGGGAACGTGGGGACGATTATCACGTTCCGTGTCGGTTCACCTGACGCGGCGTGGATGGAAACAGAGTTCATGCCTCGGTTCACGCCTGAGGACATCATTAACCTTCCCAAGTACAACGTCTATTTGAAGTTGCTGATCGAAGGGGTAACGAGCCAGCCGTTTTCGGCGATCACGCTTCCACCGATTTCGCAAAAAACCGGTTCCGAGCAAAAAGTGATTAAGGTGTCGCGCGAGCGATACGCAAAGCCTCGGGCGGAGATCGAACAAAAAGTCTTGCAGTGGAGCGGCATGGAAGATGCAGATGTGGATGAGCTTCTTGCCGAGGCGGCGGATAAAAAGAAGGCGGCCAAGGACAGCAAGAAGCCACGGTTTGAGTACAAGTGTTCCCGGTGCGGAACGGATGTTGTTTTGCCTGTTGAGCTCGACCGATCCCGTCCAATTTATTGCGACGACTGTATTGCGATTGTCCGTGATGAACGAAAGGGGAAGAAGGGACCAAGTAAGACTCCTCCCCTCAGTCCAAGGCCGACAGAACCTAAACCAGCAGAGGGGGAACCCGTCGAGAAGTTCCCGGACGAACCATCTATTGGTCTTGGGGCACTCGTGAAACCACAAAAAACAAGTGCTCCGAAACCATCTGAACCCGAGGCGAGAGAGGAGGCACAAGAGGCTCTTGACGGACCGTCGTTGAATCTCGGGAGCTTGTTCAACGAACAGAAGACGCCGTTGCCGGCAGAGCCCAGACCACGAAGAAAAGAAGTGGCGAAGGAATCTTACGAGTACACCTGTAGTCAGTGTGGTTCTTCGTTCAAGGCGGGCGTGAAGCTTGATCCGTCGCGACCACTCTACTGTGAGAATTGTCTGGCAAAGGTTCGAGAGCGAAGAAAATCAGAGACACCAACAAAGCCGAGCTCGAGTCCATTGGAGGCAGGTGCAGGGAGTTCGTCCGAGAAGGGGAAACGAAAACGCAAAAAGAAAAAGCCCACAGAAACAATAATGTCCGATCGGACACAATCGTTACCGCCACCCGCGCCTCGACCAAGCCCTATTCCAGCCCCACCTCCTGTACACAGTCCGGTACCAAAAGACCAAACCGGAACCCTTCATACCGGCCAGACGATTCGATTTGACTAGCTATGACCATCACACAGGCGATCGTGCTCGGGTTGGTGCAAGGGATTACGGAGTTCTTGCCGATCTCGAGTTCTGGATTCTTGATTCTCGTCCCAGAAGTATTCGGTTGGGACGTGCAGAGTCAAGCGTTTGACGCGTTTCTCCATGTCGCAACGCTCATGGCGATCGTCGCCGCCCTTTGGGTAGAGGTAAAGGCGATCAGCAAAGCATTACTCGTCCCATCCAAAGACAAACAGTCCATGGCTCTGCGTCGACTTGCGATGTGGATCGTACTCGCGACCGTCCCGGTTCTTATTTTCGGTTTTCTGTTTCAAGAAGTTTTTGAGATTCAGTTCCGCTCAGTTCAGATTGTCGCCTGGTCGTTCATCGTGTGGGGGACGGTACTTTACTTTGTTGATCGTCGAGTTCCAAGAGAAACAATTCTGTCCGGTCGGACAGAATTGTTTCAGACGACAACCGTTGGATTGAAGCGGGCACTCTTGATTGGTCTTTCACAAGTCATCGCGATTATTCCAGGGACATCACGCTCCGGTATCACGATGACGGCTGGGTTGGCATCTGGACTCACGCGAGAGACGGCCGCGAGGTTTTCATTTCTTCTTTCCATTCCCACGATCGCGGCCGCAGGGTTTTTTAAACTGGGTAGCGTGGCTCGAGGGGAGGAGAGTATCGAGATGTTGCCACTCGCGGTTGGGTTCTTCGTGGCGATGATCAGCGCCTTTCTGACAGTGAGGTTTCTTTTGATGTTTCTCAAGCGTTACACGTTCAGCGAACTCGCGATTTTTCGCGTGCTTGTCGGGTTTGCAATCCTCCTGCTACTGTAGCTTCGTATGAGTGATTACGAGCTACGCGATCCGGTCCATAAACGCATTGCGTTCAATGAATTTGAACGGGGGATTATCGATCACCCGTTTTTTCAACGGTTGAGATTCATTTCCCAGCTTGGATTTATCCAGGCGTATGTGTATCCCGGCGCCGTCCATGACCGCTTTAGCCACGCATTAGGAGCCATGCATGTCGCTGGTCGTTTGTTTGGTCGAGTCGTGGAGAGCGCTCATGAAATTTTTTCCCGATTGACCGTCGAGGAGATCCAAGGACTTCGAAGCCGCGTCCGGCTCGCAGGCCTATTGCATGACATCGGTCATGGTCCATTCTCCCACGCCTCGGAAATTGTTTTTCCCAAGCTTCGAGATCTGCCGTTAGAGTGGACGTTTTGGCGAGGGGAGCCCGCGGACCGGCAAGCGGTACACGAGGACTACAGCGTCCTCTTGATCCAAACACTCGCGCAGAAGGGAGTTCTTGAACCAAACATGGCACACGATATCTGTTCACTCATTCACGCGGACGCGGCGTCCTCGAGCTGGCTTTCAGGACTTGAGGAACGTATCCCGAGTCTGCAGAAGGTGCTCAAGGGGCTCATCTCTGGCGAGGTCGACTGTGATCGAATGGACTATCTCTTACGCGACAGTTACTACTGCGGCGTCGCGTATGGCCAATACGATATCGACTGGCTCATTTCGAGCATGGGCGTAGAGGAGTACGACGGATCGCTCGTGTTCACGATTTCAGAAAACGGTGTTCGAGCGTTTGAAGATCTCTTGCTGGCGCGCTACCACATGATTGACCAAGTCTATTGTCACAAGACGAAGATGGGATTCACGCACTACCTCGAGCAAGCGATTATTTCTGGCGAGATCGATTTGAAGATTCCCACAGATCCCTATGCGTACGCGGCGCTCCACGATGGCGCGGTTATCGAACAATTCTTCGATGCGGCTCGGGAGGAAAAGAACTATTGGTCGGTACATCTCATGCGTCGTCTGACGGCAAAACGCATTCTGCGTTTGCACGACGTCGTGCAACCAGAGGATCGCAAGACGCTCGAGGAGCTCAAGTCCATGTGCGACCAGGCCGGCGTGAAGTGGTTTACGCATGGGGTTATGAAGGAGTTGACGTTCCTGGGGGAAGCACCGGAGAAGACGCAGAAGATCTTCGTCAAAAAAAAGAAGATCAGCGGCTATGACCTCGTGCCCATCTTTCAGTACTCGGACCTTTTACAAAAATACAACGAGAAATTGCAATTCACTGACTTCTTTGTGCACCGGGAGGATCTTGGCAAATTCCAGGGCCTCGTGTAGGTTCGTCGTCTGTGACGAAATCTAAAGTACTCGTAGGTATGTCTGGCGGAGTGGACTCCTCTGTGTCCGCCGCGCTTTTGATTGAGCAGGGATACGAGGTCATCGGCGCGTTCATGAAGAACTGGTCCAACTGCGATTGGCGGACAGACCAACGAGACGCCACGCGGGTAGCGGCCAAGCTCGGCATTCCGTTTGTGACATTTGATTTTGAGAAGGAGTATCGCGAGGCTGTGGTGGACGACATGTTCCGCGAGTTCGAGGCAGGCCGCACACCCAACCCGGACGTGCTGTGCAATAAGTACATCAAGTTCGATTTGTTCGTGCGCGAGGCGGAACGTCTGGGCTGTGCATTCGTTGCGACCGGGCACTACGCGAGGTCTATTGAAGGGAAGTTGTTTGCGGGAATGGATCTGAACAAGGATCAGAGCTACTTCCTCTGGGCGATGCCGCCCCAGGTCGTCTCTCGAGTTCTGTTCCCGATCGGGGAAATGACCAAGCCACACGTCCGCGAGAAAGCCCACGAGCTTGGACTCGAGGTTGCGGACAAGAAGGACTCGACAGGGATCTGTTTCGTCGGTGAGGTGGATATGCGCACGTTCTTGCAGGAACGTCTGCCCAAGACTCCAGGCAACGTCGTGACGGTCGATGGAAATGTAATCGGCACACACGAGGGTCTCGCGTTCTATACATTGGGACAGCGTGAAGGACTCGGCATTGGCGGTGGCACGCCCTACTACGTTGTTGAGAAGCGCTCAGCGACCAATGAGCTCGTCGTCGCCAGCAACTTCCACCCAATGCTTTACCGCTCAGATCTCACCGCCTCCAAGCTCAATTGGTTTGAGAAGCCGTCATGGCCGTTTCCTTGCAAGGCTCGCATCCGCTATCGCCAGGAGCTTCAGGACTGCACGGTTCTTTCGTCCACCTCGTCATTGCGAGGAGCCGAAGGCGACGAAGCAATCCTTGTATCTTTCAACCATCCCCAGCGTGCCGTCACCCCTGGCCAGTCCATCGTCTTCTACGACGCTGAAAAAGTCCTTGGAGGAGGGATCATCGAGTAAGTCAAACCTTCGTGTGGACAAATGAAAGAGCAGCCTTAGGGGCTGCTTTTTCGTTACTCCTGAGCCAAAACGCCAACCCACTCGTAGAAATCGGCGGCATCGCCGGCGGCGAGATTGACCTCGAGCTTTTCGAAGGTCACGGGCTCTGTCTCATGGATCGAGAGCGGCACTGGCGTGAGCAACTGCTCACCCGTAGAGTCGACGCTCACTTGAACGGAGCCAGAGAGCGGGATGACATGGATCGTCTCGAGGAAGTCGTAGTTCACAAATGTCGCGATATCATCGTAGACGAGATGAGAGGTGAAGTTGGTTTCGAGTCGCAGAGGGACCTGTGCATGGTTGTCGATAAGTAGTCGACCCCGAGTGAACCGGATGGTCAGTTCATCCTCATACAACCGATCTAGTTGGATCCGTGTGTTTGGTGCGAGCCAGAGGATGGTCTTTGCTTGATCGAGGTTTTCGAATTCGACGCCGATCGTGACCTTCAAGAATCCGTCAGCCGTCTCGACAATGGATCCTCGACGAAGACCTTCGCCGAAGCCATATCCGGAATCTTCACCGCTTCCTGCCGCAATCCGGACAGGGAGCTCAGGAGGAAGCGAAAACCGCTGGACGATCAAAAGTCCTATGATGCCAAGGAACAGGAAAACTGTGAGAATCTTCGTCAGCATGCTAGAATTCTAGCATAAATATTCAAAAGATTGCTTCGGCCTTTGGCCTCGCAATGACGAGGAATCGTATGCTCAATTTCTACTACGGGGAGGAATGTCCGCATTGTCATCACATGATGCCGCTTGTTGATAAACTCATCGGGGAGGGAAGGGAAATCCAGAAATTTGAAACTTGGCACAACGAGGAACATGCGGCCATGCTCGAAAAAGCCGATGGGGGGCGTTGTGGTGGTGTGCCGTTTTTTCACAATACCGACACCAACCAGTTCATCTGCGGCGCCGCAGATGAAGAGCGAGTACGAGCCTGGGCCGACGGGAAAACTCTTGAAGAATAACTATGGTTCACTCGAAACAAACACTGATCATCACCCTGGCGAGTCTCTTGCTCGTAGGTGCTGGATGTGTGGCAACAGAGGTTTCGAGTTTCACGCCAGAGGAAGCGAGCGCTGAGCTTACGCTGGTGGCGGGGAACAGCATCGTCGTACAACCGACAATTTTGGGTGTTGGAGGAAAAGTCGTCGGATGGTTTGGAGCGGATGAAGAGGAACGCCTGATGATCGTTGACGAGTGGGTCGCCGGAGAGAAGGTGAGTGTGAGTTGGTCCATTTCAACACAAATCGAAACCGCTGAATCTACAGCCGCACGTGAGGCGCATCGACAACAATATGCGAGCTCGCCGGTAGGGATGGAAATTCCTGACGAGCCCGAGCCTGTGTATGAGGAGCGGGTTGTCGCGGGCTCGATCGCGAGCGAGTCCCTTGCGTCAGCAGATTTGCTTTCGCTCCCTGAGGCTTGGCAAGAAGATGACGCGGGAGTCTCAGAAAGTTCGCTCATCTGGCTGTCGCGGTCGCATTATGATGAGCTCGTGAACACGCGTGCGACCGTGGTCAGCCTCGGCTTGTTTGATGAGTCCCTTATGCGTGTAGAGGACGCGACGAATCAGTTCACCTCGATCGTCGACAAACTCTCAGGGCTCCTCGATCCCATTCTGGGAACAGATGAACAACCTGCACAGGAGACGGCAGAGGACACGCAATCGTTGTTGACGCTCCAAGCCGATCCAGCGTGGGGCGAGTATGTGCTCCTTGTGGATGGTGTGAAGACAAGCGCGCGTGTGGTCGAAGCCAAGAATGCATTTGCGAGCTACAAGATCCTTGCCAATGCCGACAACCCGCTTATTCTCGAGATACAGCTCACACCGCTCTCTAGAGGAAGCCTGGAGCTCCTGAGCTCAGAGGGGTTCACGGAAGGGTTTGGGGGATATGAAGTCACACAGATCAACCAAAAAGCAGCCGAGTAGGCTGCCTTTGTTTTTAGGCGAATTTTGCCATCCAGTGTGCATCGACTTCGACGTTGAGGTCGAGGAAGACTTTCGTGTCGAGCACGCCTTCAAGTTCCTTTCGCGTCGACTGTCCGATCTCACGGATCCCGCGGCCACCTTGGCCGATGATCATGCGCTTGTATCGATCGTCGTTGGTGAAGATGGTTGCGGCGATATACATCATCCCATTTTCGCGCTCCTGTACGTCGGTAACTTCCACGTGCGTGGAGTAGGGGACTTCTTGACGAAGACGAAGGAATAATTTTTCGCGGATCAGCTCGGCGAGCCAGACGCGGTTGGGCATGTCGGTGAGCTGTCCTTCGGGGTAATAAAATTCGCCCTCCGGTAAAAGCTCAAACAGGGTTGAGACGAGTCTGTCGACATGTGTGCCGCGCAAGGCAGAGACCTCGACGGTGGTCGTGAAATTCTCAGAAAGGTCACGATAAAAGTCGAGGTACGGTTTATCGCGCAGGTCGATCTTGTTGATAACGAGGACCTTGGGGACGGTCATGTTCTCGATGGTTCGCATCACCTCGCGTTCCTCCTGGCCAATTTCGCGCGTGGGGTCCACGACATACGCTACGGCATCGATATCCTTCAGGCTTGCCTTTACGGACTGGGCCAGGCGTTTAGAAAGGGCGTCTTTCTCTCCGTGTAAGATGCCGGGGGTATCAACAAAAACAATCTGACCCTCTGGGCGAGTGATAATGCCTTGGATGGGAAGGCGGGTGGTTTGGGGTTTTGGGGTCGTGATGGCGATCTTGGAACCGACGATGGAATTCAGAAGTGTGGATTTTCCAACGTTGGAGCGGCCGATCATAACGACGAATCCTGACTTGGGCATACAGATTTCTCGTCATTGCGAGGGAGCGTAGCGACCGAAGCAATCTTTACAGGATTGCTTCGCTGGCGCTTGCAATGACGAGTATTATTTAAGTGAGAGTTTAGTAACCAGTTCGACGTGCGGCGTGTGGGGGAACATGTCGATCGCCCGCATGGCATCGACCCGGTACAGCTTCTGCAATTGTATCATCTCCCGCGCGAAATTTTTGTAGTTGCATGAGACGTAGACGATGTGTGCGGGTGGACTCGCGAGGATGTCCGCGAGAGTTTTGTCATGCATGCCACTGCGTGGAGGATCCAGGATCACGACGTCGGCGCCCAATGACGTCCAGTCGAAGTTTTCTGTCTTGGCGTCGTGGTACTCGACGTTCACGTTGTTTAGGCCAGCATTCACTCGCGCATCGACAATGGCCTCGGGCACCATCTCGATACCGATCGTTCGAGCGGCTCGTGGAGCCAACGCGACCGAGAAGAATCCAGATCCGCAGTAGAGGTCGAGAAGGGTTTTCCCAGAGAGGTCACCGCAGAATTCCTCGACGGTATCCAGGAGTAGCGCCGCCCCATGGGGGTTGGTCTGGAAGAACGCGTTGGGACTGATGCGGTAGCGATGGCCGCGGATTTCTTCCTCGATGTATCCCGGGCCCGTAAGCGTCTCGAGTTTGTCGCCGTAGCTGACGTCCGTGATGGTGGAGTTCTGAGACCAGATAAGAGTACCAATCCCGTTATTGCGAGCGACCGAAGGGAGCGAAGCAATCTTCTGGATTGCTTCGTCGCGGGGCTCCTCGCAATGACGAGGGGAACTTGTCACGATGTTCACCATCGTCTGGCCCAGTGATGTCGATCGGATCACGGCATACCGTAGAAGTCCTGTATGTCCCTTCCGGTCGTAGAATGACAGACCGCTTGATTTTACCCAGTCGCGAACGAGGGTGAACAGCTCATCGATCTGCTTGTCCGCGAGAAAACAGCCATGTCCGTCGATCACCTTCCACCACTTGCCCTTTTCCTTCAGGCCCACGTGTCCTTGATAATCGATGGCAAAGTCCATGCGATTGCGATAATGTTCCTTCACGGGGGATGAGAAAATTTCTTCACAACGCAGGTCGAGCTTCTTGAGCGCAAACGAACCGTTGATATCTGACAGCTTCTGTGTGAGCTGTTTATCGTACGGGATATGTGACCAGGAACATGAGCCGCAGATCTCCTTTTGGGGACAGGTAGATGTCATAACGCTCGGAGACTACGCTTTTTTGATGGATTTAACAAGCTATGATCGTCATCGCCCACAACATCCGTTCACTCCATAACGTCGGGTCGATCTTCCGATCGTGCGATGTCTTTGGTGTCGAGAAGCTGTATTTGACTGGCATTACAGGCACGCCACCGCGCAAAGAGATCGCCAAAGTCGCGCTGGGGAGTGAGCACCGGGTTGCTTGGGAGCACATGAATGATGTCCTCGAACTTTTTGCGCGACTGAAGAAAGGGGGGATCAACGTGATCGCGCTCGAGAATGGCGTGGGGGCACAATCCATCGATCGATTTTGTCCGACCCACCTTCGCCAAGGCTCCGGTGGGCAAGTCGGACAAAATGCGTTACTCCTGGGAAATGAAGTCGAGGGAATCGAAAAGAACATCCTCGATCAATGTGATGCTCTCGTTGAGATCGCGATGCCTGGTCGGAAGCAGTCCTTGAACGTTTCCGTCGCAACGGGAGTTGCGTTGTTTGCTCTCACGCGTCAAGCACGCTAAAATGAAGGCATGTTAACGATCGTCATTCCGACAAAGAACGAGGAAGCGTATCTTCCTCGCCTGCTTGAATCGATCCAAGGTCAGACGCTGAAACCGTCTGAAATTATTGTGGCCGATGCACACTCGACGGATCGAACACGCGAGATCGCCATAGCCTACGGAGCGAAGGTGGTGGACGGGGGAATGATTTCGTTCGGACGCAATGCCGGAGCGCGTGAGGTTCATACGGCCTTCATTCTGTTTCTGGATGCCGATGTAGAACTTCGTGATCCTGAATTTCTCGAGAAGGCTGTTGGGGAAATGTTGGAGCGTAAGCTCGACCTTGCCACGTGCGACGTATTCCCGCTTTCCGATCAGTACATCGATCACTTTCTCCACAAAGCTTACAACACGTATGCCCGGGCTTGGGGGTCACTGTACCCGCATGCGCCAGGGTTCTGCATGCTTGCGAGGCGCGAGCTTCATGAAAAAATTGGTGGCTTCGATGAGAAGGTGACGTTTTGTGAAGATCATGATTACGCCCGGCGAGCAACAGAACATGGACACTTTGGATTCCTGAAGTCAACGAAGATTCCGGTATCGATCCGACGGTTGGATCGAGACGGACGCATGAAGATCGCGATCAAGTATATGCTCGCGGAGCTTCATCTCGCGTTTTTAGGGCCCATCAGACATAACAGGTTTCATTACACGTTTGGTCATTCGCCCAAAAAAGAAAAAGCGCGTAGGTCAAGAAGGTGACCTATGGATATTCCCGTGGTTGTTCAACACCGACATGTACATCTGTCGCAGGAGGACACGCGTGTTTTGTTTGGGGGCAACGCGTTGGAATCGATCCGAGCCATTGACCAGCGAGATCAGTTTGTTTCCAAGTCTCAGGTGAGCGTTCATGGACCTCGCGGTTCGTTCCCAGAGTTGTCGGTCTTGGGTCCTGTGAGAGCCCGAACGCAAGTGGAACTTTCCGCGAGTGACGCATTTGCCCTGGGGGTTGATGCTCCTTTGCGGCTCTCAGGCGATCTCGACCGCTCTGCCACCGTGATTCTCAAGACAGACCTTGGTGAAATTCAGGCAAAGATGAGCACCATCATTCCGATTCGTCATGTGCATCTTCCGCCTTCTGTCGCGGAAACTCTTGGGCTTGCGCATCATGATGTGGTATCGGTTTCGTTGAAGGATCGCGAAGGAACGGTCTTCGATCAAGTCGTTGTTCGCGTGCATCCAACATTTACTCCCGCCTTCCACCTCACAAAAGATGAAGCGGCTCCGCGCTGGGTTCAAACAGGTGATTTCGTCACGCTCTTGTTCTCCCGTAACGTCGAACTATGAAACTTTTTTTCTTCGCGCTGGGCTTGTTCATCTTTCCGCTTTCTGTTCAAGCCGCGGCTGATTTAGTGATCAGTCCGCAAGATATCCGATTTTCACAGTCCCTGCTTGTCGCTGGCGACGAGGTTCGCATTTACGCAAAAATCTACAACGTGGGCGACAAAGATGTTTCTGGGTATGTCAGTTTTTATCAGGGATCAACGCTGATTGACGATTCTCTTGTTATTTCTCTGCCAGCCAATGGGAATGCTGATGAAGTTTATGTTGACTTTGTTGTCCCTGAAGGTTCATTCAACATTCTTGCATTGATTCAAGGAACAGACCCTTCAGATGTCAACTCAAGCAATGATTCCGCGCTCACCTCCATGTTTACTCCAGTTGTGGATGACGACCGAGATGGTATCGGTAACGACGATGACAACTGTTCAAGCGTTTCCAACAATAACCAACTCGATACAGACGTAGATGGACAGGGCGATGCCTGCGACAGCGACGACGATAACGATGGTTTGTCGGACGACGTTGAAGCCGAATTAAATTCCAATAGCACATTAGCGGACACCGATGGCGATGGGGTTGAAGACGCAAACGATGCGTTTCCAAACGATTCCGAAAAAACACAAGTAGAAGAGGTTGTCGAAGAAGAGACAGAGGAGGTCACGCCGCCACAGACCGAGGCGTTTCAGAAGATTGTCGAGGAGGTTGCGCGGACGATCCAGGAGACTGTTTCAAATACTCCAGAGGAAACGATTTCAGAAAACGAAATTCAAATTTCTCCAAACGCGGTCTTTGCGTATACACGAGATGAGTGGAATACGTTTACCTTTACGGTTCTCACGAACGCGTCTGATCAGGCTGTTTCTATCTGGGATTTTGGAGACGGGGTTTCCTCCTCAAAGCCCACGGTACAGCACGTCTATACATCGTCCGGCGCGTTTCCCGTGATCCTCACCATGACCGATGAAAACGGCATCATTTCGACCGAACAGACAACGGTCTTCGTTCCGTTTTTCCACCTGAAGAATCGACTCGTGCTGGCTTCGGTCATCCTTTTGTTGCTTCTGCTCTTGATCGGGATCGGTTCATTTGCTCGCCTTGGAAGGAAGCGAGAGTAATCATGCTTACATTTTTTCGCAGAGAATCAAAGACGATTATCGGCGCCGCGACCGTTGTCGGGATTCTTTCGTTTGCGAGTCGGGTCGTCGGATTTGTCCGTGACCGCGTCCTGGCGGGAGAGTTTGGGGCAGGGGATACGCTTGATGTCTACTATGCGGCGTTCAAGATTCCCGACCTCTTGTTCAACTTGATTGTCGTCGGAGCTTTGTCTGCCAGCTTCATTCCGCTTTTTTTGAAGCATTACCAAAATCCGCTCGGCAAACACAACGCCTGGAAGTTTACGAATGATGCCCTGCACCTCATTGGTATAGCCATGGTGGTTCTTAGCATTGTGCTCATGGTGTTTTCAGAACCTCTCGCCGCCCTTGTCGCGCCGGGTTTCCACCAAGTGAAGCAGCTGAGAGTCGCAGAGTTCATGCGTGTCATGTTCTTGGCACAGATTCTATTAGCTATTTCTCTCATCTACGGGTCCGTTCTGCAGAGTCTCAAGAAGTTTCTTCTATACGCGTTGGCCCCCATCTTTTACAACATCGGGATTATCATCGGCGCCATGGGGCTTGTTGATTTCATCGGTCCGATGGGGTTGGCGTGGGGGGTGGTGCTGGGAGCCGCTCTTCACTTGGTTGTCCAGGTCGTTGGCGTGTGGGAAAGCGGGTATCGATATCGATGGTCACTTAAGTTTCGGTCGGATGACATGAAGGAAATGATCCGACTCATGGGACCACGCACGCTTGGCTTGGCGGTCAGTCAATTCATGGTTCTGATTTTGACTGTTCTTGCCTCAACGTTTGTCGTCGGGAGTCTCACGATATTTCAGTTCGCGTATAACATTGAATTTTTCCCCGTCGGGATTATCGGCGTCTCGTTCGCGATTGCGGTGTTTCCGACACTTTCAGAGCTCGCCCAGAAGAACGACATGGATTCGTTCATCGATGCGATTGCGAATACAACCCGCCAGCTCTTGTATCTTCTCATCCCCATGACGCTTCTCTTTCTGATCTTCCGCGCTCAAATCGTGCGCGTGGTGGTTGGTGCCGGGGAATTCGATTGGGCCGCAACTATTGCGACAGCGGACACACTCGCTTTTTTTGCCCTCACGTTCATTCCGCAGTCGTTGGTCTTTGTTCTCGCGCGAGCATTTTTTGCGCTCCATGATACGCTCTCGCCTCTTATCATTGCTCTGGTGTCGGCACTGGTGGGAGTCTTGAGCGCGTTTTTGTTGAAGGAGACGTTTGGCGTGATCTCCTTGGCCATGGCGTATTCGATTGCCGCTTGTGTCAACGCGGTTCTCCTTTGGGTCTATTTGCGACAGAGACTGGGAACCCTGCGCGAGTCAGGAATCTTGAATCTTGTTTTTAAATTGTCCGCGGCTGGCATGGTGGCAGGAGTGGTCATGCAGGGACTAAAGCCAATCGTCGTTTCTTTTTTGTCGCTCGAGAGTTTCTTCGGCGTTTTTTTCCAAGCGGTTTTGGCGGGCGGAACCGGACTCATTGCCTATGTCCTTATCGCCGGTCTTCTGCGCGTGGAAGAGCAGTCACGCTTTCTCTCTACCCTCAAGCGGAGCACCTTCCGACAAGTGCGTCCTCAAGAGGTTGTCTCGGATCGATAAATTGGAAGAAATTTTTTTGGATGCTAGACTGTCCTCACTATGATGACCGCTCAAGAGCTTCGAGAGAAATTCCTATTATTTTTTGAATCTAAGGGGCATAAACGAATTGCTTCCGCATCCCTTGTCCCAGAAAACGATCCGACTGTACTGTTTACGACAGCCGGAATGCATCCACTTGTGCCGTATCTTTTGGGTGAGCCGCATCCAATGGGTCGACGTCTCACGGATGTGCAGAAGTGCGTGCGCACCGGGGACATCGACGAGGTGGGTGACGATACGCACCTGACGTTTTTTGAGATGTTAGGCAACTGGTCCTTGCAGGATTACTTTAAAGAAGAGGCCATCGATTTTAGCTACCGGTTTCTCCAGACTATCGGCATCGACTTTGGGAAATTTGCTGTTTCTGTATTTGCAGGTGATGAGGATGCTCCGTTTGACGAGGAGGCGTACGCGATCTGGTTGGCAAAAGGGATTCCCGAGCCGCGTATTGCCAAGCTCGGAAAGAAAGACAACTGGTGGGGACCCGCAGGGCAGACGGGCCCATGTGGGCCCGACACGGAGATGTTTTACTGGACAGGCGAAGAGCTCGCACCGGAAACGTTTGATCCCAAGGATCGGCGCTGGGTGGAGATTTGGAATGACGTGTTCATGCAGTACAACAAGAAGGAGGATGGCACGTTTGAAAAACTTGAGAAGCCAAACGTCGACACGGGTATGGGGCTTGAGCGGACGCTCGCCGTATTGAACGGGAAGAAGAGCGTGTTTGAGATCGAGTTGTTTACGCCGATCTTCCAAACCCTCCACCTCCACTCAGGGGCATCGGCCACTCCTCGTCGCGGAAGAATCGTCGTGGATCATGTTCGAGCCTCCGTAATGATGATCGCCGACGGGGTTCTGCCTTCGAATAAAGACCAGGGATATATCCTGCGACGACTCCTGCGTCGCGCAATCCGTACCTACCACCAGGCCGCCGGCGATCCGCCGTTTTTTGTGGCCGTCGCTGACTCCGCGATCGAGACGCTGAAAGGGTTCTATACGGATCTTGAGAAAAAACGGGAGATGATCCTCGCGGTGATCGAAGAGGAAAAAAACAAGTTTACGAAAACGTTGGAGAAGGGCGAGCGGGAGGCTCATAAACTTTGGGAGAAACAGAAACGACTGACCGGCGTTGATGCATTCGATCTCTACCAGACGTACGGGTTCCCGTTGGAGCTCACCGAAGAAATCGCCAGCGAGCTCGGCCAGCAAATCGATCACGAGCCGTTCCATCAGGAGTTCCAGAAGCACCAAGACCTCTCGCGCGCCGGTTCGGAGCAAAAATTCGCGGGTGGGCTTGCCGACCACTCAGAGGAAGTCGTCAAACTTCACACCGCGACGCACATCCTGCATCAGGCGTTGCGAACTGTCCTAGGCAATCACGTCGAGCAGAAAGGATCCAATATCACCTCAGAGCGACTTCGGTTTGATTTCTCGCATCCGGAGAAAATGTCGCCCGAACAGATTCTGGCGGTGGAAACGCTCGTCAACGAAAATATCGTTAAGAACCTACCGGTGCATTACGAAATGTTGACGCTCGACGAGGCAAAGGCCCGTGGGGCGATCGGGCTATTCGAGGACAAGTACGCGACCCTTGGGGATAAGCTCAAGGTTTACTTTATAGGGGATGAAGCGATGGGAGGGTCCTATAGCAAAGAGGTTTGTGGAGGTCCTCACGCAGAACATACCGGACTTTTGGGGCGCTTTAAGATAACGAAGGAAGAAGCCGTTGCTGGTGGTGTGCGAAGAATTAAGGCTATTTTAGAGTAAAAGATCTATCCACTGTGATTTCTTGACAGTTGCAGTACGCATCAGTACAATACCGGCGCCTTAAAACTCATTGATTTCTTGCTGATTTTACGCGTCGGTGCTAGAATGCGGTCGTTATTTCTTATGCCCAACGCGACAAAAGATTTCATTGAGATGCGGGGTACGGTAGAAGAGCTTCTCCCGGCCGCAAACTTCAAAATCAAACTAGAAAATGGACAGATGATCACTGGTCACCTCTCAGGGAAGATGCGGAAGTTCCGCATTCGAATCCTTCCTGGAGACGAGGTCAAGCTGGAGATCAGTCCGTACGATCTTACAAAGGGTCGTGTTGTCTATAGGTTTTAAACATAGAGCGTCATCGAAACGATCGATGACGTTTGTGGTTATGAAAGTACGAGCATCAGCAAAAAAGATTTGCCGCGATTGTAAAGTGATCCGACGGGAGGGTCGGGTCGTTGTGATTTGTAAGAATCCACGACATAAACAGCGACAAGGCTAACCCTATGGCACGCATTGCAGGCATTACAATTCCAAACGACAAACGCATCGTCATTGCGCTTACCTATGTGTATGGCGTTGGTGGCCCAACGGCGAAGAAGATTCTTGCCCAAGCTGGGGTCGATGAAAACATTCGATCAAAAGATCTTACAGATGACCAGGTCAACAACATTCGAACGCTGTTGGAAAAGAATTATCGGTTAGAGGGAGACCTGCGACGCGATAAGCTTTCAAATATTAAACGACTGAAGGAGATCAATTCGTATCGTGGAATTCGGCATGCGAAGGGACTGCCCGTGCGTGGTCAACGAACGAAGTCCAATTCACGAACCGTTCGTGGCAATGCTCGAAAGACGATGGGAAGTGGACGACGTACTCTCACCAAGACCTAATCCCTATGGCAGAACAGACGACAACGGCAAAGCCGCGCTCAAAAAAGAAAATCATCCGCCAGGTTTCACAAGGATGTGCGTATATTCAGGCTACCTTCAACAACACAATTGTCACGTTGACGGACCTCAATGGAAACGCGCTTGGATGGTCCAGTGCTGGGAATTGCGGCTTTAAGGGCCCAAAGAAATCGACCCCATATGCGGCGAGCATTGTGGTAAAAACGGCTGCTGATCGAGTGAAAGAGACGGGTCTTAAGGAAGTCAGTGTATTTGTCAGTGGTGTGGGAACAGGCCGTGATTCGGCTATTCGAGCCCTCAATGCAAACGGATTTCAGGTTCTCTCTATTAAAGATTTGACACCCCTTCCTCACAACGGGTGCCGTCAACCAAAGCCACGACGCGTCTAAGATATGGCAACCTTTCGAACCCCCATTGTAAAACGATCTCGTCGCCTGGGAATTACCCTTGGGAAGGAGAAGTACGTCCGACGACGCGCTTATCCACCTGGAGTTCATGGTCCAAAGCAGTCTGTTGGACGATCCCGTCTTTCGTCTTACGGCGAACAGCTGAAGGAAAAACAGAAGGCGAAAGCTATCTACGGTATTTTGGAACGCCAGTTTTCAAACTATTTTGTCAAAGCGAGCCGTTCTGGTGGAAACACGGCCGTGCATATCGTCCAATACCTTGAACTGCGACTTGATAACGTGATCTATCGACTTGGATGGGCGAAGACCCGCCGACAGGCACGTCAGATGGTTAGCCACGGATTCATCTTGGTAAACGATAAGCGTGTTGATATCCCATCGTTTAGTGTATCTATTGGCGACGTAATCTCGATCAAGGCCTCAAAGCTTGAAAAAGGACTGGTTAAAAGTATTCCTGAGGCCATGAAAGCCAGCACGCTCCCTTCCTGGATTTCGCGAGATGAAAAGGCCATGACCGGAAAAATTACGGCCATCCCAGAGGGCGAAGATCTCAAACAAGACTTTGATCCAACCCTCATCGTCGAGTTCTACTCACGATAATCATTTTAAGCCTTTCGTATGGAGAACATTCTTCTTCCATCACGTATCCAATACGACGACACCGAGCGCCCGAATGAGGGTGTGCTCACCGTTGAGCCTTGTTTCCATGGATACGGTACAACTCTTGGGAACGCCATGCGACGCGTTCTCTTGTCGTCACTTCCGGGTGCTGCTGTGACCGCCGTAAAAATGAAGGGGGTCAATCACGAGTTTCAGGCAGTGAAAGGGGTCAAAGAGGACGCCCTTGAGATTATTCTTAACGTGAAGTTGATCCGCTTGAAGTGTTTTTCGGACGAGTCAGTCAAGTTACATCTCAGCGTCAAAGGCTCCAAGGTCGTTACAGCTGGAGACATCACTCCCAACGCGGACGTGGAGATCATCAACCCCGAGCTTCCTTTGGCAACGGTTACCGAGGACGGAGCAACGTTCGAGATGGAGCTCACGGTTCGACGTGGACGCGGATATACGACAAGTGAAGAGCGTGTTGGGGAAGCCCCACGAGAGCTCGGAACGATTGCGATCGATGCGTTGTTTTCACCTGTACGAAATGTTGGATACCGTGTGGAGAATACTCGTGTGGGTGAAATCACCAACTACGACAAGCTCATCATGACGATTGAGACTGACGGAACGATCACACCAAAAGAAGCCGTTCAGCAATCGGCAAAGGTACTCATTGACTATTTCTCGATTTTGACCGATTCTGCGTCATCCATGCAGGATATTGAGTCCTAACGCGTATTATGCGACACCGAAAGAAAGGTACAATTTTAGGTCGTGAAAAAGCCCCTCGAGAGGCTCTGCTTCGAAATCTCGCCGCGAGCGTGATTCTGTATGAGAAGGTAAAGACAACCGAAGCAAAGGCGAAGGCGGTGAAATCCTTGGTTGAAAAGGCTATTACTTCTGGAAAAAAGCCAACGCTCGCTTCCCGAAGAAAGCTTATGAGCTTCTTCTACACGGATCACCCCGTTCAGAAAATTTTTGAAGTTCTTGGGCCACGCTACCAAAATCGAGCCGGCGGGTATACCCGAATCGTGAAGATTGGTGCTCGAAAGAATGATGGAGCCGAGATGGTTCAGATCGAACTTGTGTAATCACTATGTCTCAAGAAATTCATACAATAGACGCAGCCGGTAAGGCGCCAGGGCGACTTGCAACAGAGGTCACGCATATTCTTATTGGTAAGCACAAGACGACTTTTACGCCTCACATAGACGATGGCGACCATGTACAGGTCATCAACGCGGGAAAGATGGTGTTGACAGGAAAGAAGATCAATCAGAAATCTTACTACCGACACACCACCTATGCTGCTGGTTTGCGCGAAACAAAACTCAGCACCGTGTGGGCAAAGGATCCAGCGGATGTCCTCCGACGGGCGGTCTCGCGCATGCTCCCAAAAAATAAGCAGCGCACAGAGCGGATGAAGCGCCTGGTCGTAAGCAACTAGTTGATATGAGCGAAACAAAATACATCGAATCGATCGGCCGACGAAAGGAAGCCGTGGCTCGCGTGCGGCTCCATCATGGAGGAACAGGCACCATCAAGATCAACGATCGAGAGCTTGTCGAATACCTACCACTGGAGATCATGCAACAGGCTGTTATCTCGCCGCTGAAAGAAACGGGAATGGAGAACGTGTTTGACATCACCGTTGTTGTGAAGGGTGGTGGTGTCCACGGTCAAGCCGATGCCATCCGACTCGGCATTGCGCGCGGCCTCGTAGATTTCAATCCAGAATTTCGTGGCACACTGAAAAAGGTAGGTTTCCTCAGTCGAGATGCTCGGGTCAGGGAGCGAAAGAAGTTCGGACACAAATCCGCTCGCCGCTCACCACAGTGGTCAAAACGTTAAACAAATATTAAAAGCCACCCTGAGCGAGGCCATAGGCCGAGTCGAAGGGTGGTTTTGACTTTTGATGCATTGAATGCTTAAATCCGCCACGAAGGAGGTGAAGTGATGAGACACTTCGCACACGTTTCGATCCGCGACTTACTGCAGGGGAAGGACAGGAGCCGCGAGGTCAAGCCCGATCTGGCCTTCGCACGCAAGGCCAACATCGAGATCGTTCAGGTCGAGCCCGGAGGCATCGAAGTGCCGGCCGCGGTGACGATCCGCACGGTCATCACCGACCAGGCTCAGATCGGCGACCGCATCCGAGACACCTGGCACGTCACCATCGCACCGGACTCGGAGGCACTCCGACGTCGGCTCTTCGCAGAGGCCAACGTCACGCGGATGGGGGCTCTCGACGTTCCTATTCCGAAGATGGTCGAGGCGTCCTACGACGCCGTCAAGGCCCTCAAGAAGGCGCACGAAGGCCTCTGCGCTCTGAACCCGCCTCGGATCGGGACGTACGTCGAGATGACCTTCGCCATCGCGAGGGACATGACGAGGCTCATCACCTACCGCCCCAGCTCGGTCGAAGTCCTGCGCCGCGCCCGCGGGTGGGCGAAGCATCGCAACGAGCTCGCTCGGGCTCGCTGGTCGGCCGCCCACTTCCCGGCCATCGGCCCTGTCTTCGTTGGTGGGTTGCAGGTGTGGCCCTGGTGGCACATCGACGAGCCCAGCCTCGAGACGGAGCCGGAGATCCCGCAGGGCGACCCGTGGGAGCCCGATGGCGAGCTCTACAACTCCATCGGTGACGTCGTCGCCGACAGGTTCTCCGAGATCCTCGAGAGCCTGTGGAAGGCGGCGTTCAAGCAGGACGACTTCGTGGCCAAGCAACTCACCGAGGCAGGCTACCGTCTCGACACCATTGACGCCACTCGGATGGGCCTCGGCTCCATGCGGGAACTCATGGTGCGGTACCAGAACCGCGGCCATATGACCATGATGGCCGACCCCGACATCATCGAGGAGTTGGGTGCTGACGCGATTCAGCGCCTGACCCGACAGGGCAATACGAACTTCAGCGTCGTCGCGATCGAGGACGAGGACTGACACAGCGAGCGTACGGCTCGCTTTTAACTTTGACAACACTTCCGTTTTGTCGGTTTTTCGTCTAAACTAGGCTGCGTGTGACGGGACAAGTTGCGAAAAATGCTCTCTATTTAACGGTCGCATCAGTTGGACAAAAGATCATTGCTTTTGTCTACTTTTTGTTCTTGGCTCGGGTGATGATGCCCGACCTGACCGGTCAGTACTTCCTGGCGTTGTCGATTATGACGATGTATTCCGTCATCGCCGAGTTCGGAATTACATCCGTGACGACCAGAGAAATTGCAAAAGATCCGACGCAGGCCCCTCAACTCATACCGCACGCGCTGGCGCTCAAACTTCCTCTCATGACCGTGGCGGTTGTGGGGGCGATCCTCACGGGACGATTTTTGGGATACGAACCGGAAGTCCAAACACTTATCGCAATTTCCAGTGTCGTCCTTGTCATCGATGCCCTGCAGGTATTTTTCTATGGGGTCCTTCGTGGGTTTCAGGCGCTCCAGTACGAGGCCGTGGGAATCTTCAGTGGCATGATGACCACGGCAATCCTGGGCGGACTCGTGCTCGTGTTCGCGCCGTCGCTTCCACTTCTCGTCGTTGCTCTCATCGCTGGGAGTAGCGTGAACCTTCTTGTTTCTTCACATCGGGTTGCGCGTCGAGTCGGTTGGAAAACGCTCATTCCGCGTTGGTCGGCTCGTGACGCCAAGACCATCATGCGCATGGCGTTCCCATTCGCCCTCGCCGCGATCTTCGTGAAGGTCTATTCGTACATCGATTCAATTTTCATTTCGAAATTTCTGGACACGACCGCGGTCGGCCTCTACGCCATCGCCTACAAATTCACCTACGCGTTTCAGTTTCTCCCCCTTGCCTTCGTCGCGGCCCTGTATCCGGGTATGAGTGCCGTAGCAGGGAAGGACGACGTCGCGCTCAATCGCATCCTTTTGCGCAGTATGTGGTACATGGCGATCCTCTCCGCACCGATCGTGTTTGGTCTCTATGCCATCGCCCCGGAAGCGATTCTTCTGGCCGGCGACGGATATGCAGGCGCCACCGCGGTTCTGCAGGCACTCGTCTTTGTGTTGATCCCGATCTTTCTGGACTTTCCTATCGGCGCGCTCCTCAACGCTTCAGGGAAACAGACGACGAAGACAGCGATCATGGGCGTGACGATGGTTATCAATATCGTCCTCAACGCCGTGTTGATTCCACAGGTCGGCATTCTGGGCGCCGGCTGGGCCGCGCTCGCAAGTTTCGTGTTTATGTTCGCCGCCGGGCTGTTCTACATCCCCAAAGTCATTCCAACATTTTCCTTCATGCACTTGCTACGCACGATCCTGCCGATCTATCTGGTTGGCTTGATCATGCTTGTGGTGGTTATCATTCTTAAACCGCTGGTCGGCTGGATTCCTGTCGTGCTCATCGGCGGCGTTGTCTATCTCATCGGCCTCCTTCTCACCGGCTCGTTCAAACTAAGTGATTTGTACTACCTGAAACTCAAACGGTAGCCCCAGGCTTTAGCCTGGGTGCGATTGCATGCTCCGAACCCAGGCTAAAGCCTGGGGCTACCAGAATAGTATGAATGACCAGAAGATTCTCCTCATCACCCCGGACTTTCCTCCCAACGAAGGTGGCGTCGCACGATATCTTCGCGCGCTCTGTGAGCATTTCAAATCACGCATTGAGGTTCTGGCCGAGCCACATCCTGCCTGGAGTTCGTTTGATCCGACAGCCGGTTATCCGATTTATCGCGCGCCACTCTTGAGTCGTCTGCTCTGGCCGCGTTGGTTGACGACGGTAAAATATCTGTGGACGTATCGACAGCGGTATGACGTGATCCTCGTGAGCCATGTCCTTCCGATCGGCTCTGCCGCCTGGCTCGCCAAAAAATTCACGGGCGACCCGTATGTGGTCTTTGTGCATGGCATGGATATTCGCCTTGCTATGTCCTCGAGCCGCAAACGTGGTCTTGCGACCAAAGTCCTCAAGGGCGCAGAGCTCGTCGTCGCCAATTCCCAGGCTCTGGCTCGCGAGCTCGCCCGTAACTTCGGCATACACGAGGTTCTTGTTGTGTATCCCTGCGTCTCTCCTAACCCTCCTACACCTCCTAAACCTTCCATCACGTTTTCCCTTCTCACGGTCTCTCGTCTTGTTGAACGCAAAGGCCACGCCCATGTCCTGAACGCCCTCGCGCATCTTAGAGGAACCGGCGAGCTTCAGGACTTCCTGTATCACATCGTTGGAGATGGGCCGATGGAGCAGAGCCTGCGTTCGATGGTAGGGACATTAGGACTCGACAGCCATGTGGTATTCCATGGGAGAGTCACAGACGAAGAGCGTCAAAAACAGTATGAGCAAGCTCATGTCTTCGTGATGCCTGTCTCACAGGATCCCGTCGACAAGGAAGGCTTCGGGCTTGTGTATATCGAGGCCGCCGCGGCTGGCGTGCCGTCCATCGCGACTCGAGTCGAAGGAGTTGATGAGGCCGTGATCGATGGACAAACCGGCATCCTCCTTGAGTCCCAGAACGAACAGCAACTCGCAAATGCCATTCTGACGCTCGCGAGAGACTCGAGTCTGCGAGAGCAACTCGGCACACAGGCAAGTGAACACGCGAAGACGTTTACCTGTGAGAACCAAATGTCGAAACTGGATCCGTACCTATGAATCGAATCTCGGTGATCATCCCAACGTATCAACATGCGGCGACACTTCCACGCGTTTTGGGTTCTGTTTTCGCGCAGACGCTTCAGCCCACTGAAGTGATCGTTGTGGATGATGGTTCCACCGACTCGACGGTCGCTGTGCTCGCTCCTTACACGGACCGAATTACCTATGTTCACCAACAAAACCAAGGGGCACCCATGGCTCGTAATCGAGGCTTCAAACTGTCCACAGGAGCGTTTGTCATTTTTTGGGACGCGGACGTTGTGGCGGAACACACAATGCTTGAGAGACTCGAAGAGGTTTTGAGAGAACACCCGCAGGCCGCCTGGGCGTACTCGAGTTTCTGGTGGGGACGTCGGCTGTTCCAGGGTCGACCGTTCAGCGCCGAGACTCTCCGTTCGCAAAACTACATCCACACATCAGCGCTCATTCGACGCGAGGCATTTCCAGGCTTCGACGAATCGCTCAAACGCTTCCAGGATTGGGATCTCTGGCTTACCATGAGTGAAGAGGGGAAGACGGGCGTGTTTGTGGATGAGCCGCTGTACCATGTTCTCGTCGAGTCTGATCGACCATCCTACTCACGTTGGCTTCCAAAATTTTTCTATCGCCTCCCGTGGAAGTGGCTGGGTTGGTCGCCATCATCCATTCGCGGATACGAGGCCGCGCATGACGTGATCGTCCGTAAGCATCGTCTATGAGTCAATTCTTTTCACGCACATTTTGGTTTGCGCTCCTCACCATGGCCGCCCTCTATGGGATTGGGGTTTTTGGGTATTACACAGGAACCTCAACTGTCCTCTTGGCCGTCATCATGCTCGCTGGGGCGATTCTGGCATTCAAGAAACTCGATCTTGCCCTATACCTTGTCTTCCTCGAGCTTTTCTCAAATCCCCATGGGGCGCTCTTGCTTGCTGACGTCGGTGGATTTCCGGTGTCGATGCGTATGGCCTTGTTCGTTGGTGTGATGGTGGGGTGGGGGATTGGGTGGATCACGAAACGATACCAGCCGAGTTTGAAGGATGGTCGCGCACAGATTTTTCTCTTTGTGGCACTCGCGGCGGCGCTAGGATTCATCATCGGAGTGCTCACGCGTGACCCGATCGTGGTATTCAAGGACGGCAACGCCTATCTCTATCTCTTCTACCTTCTGCCGATTCTTTCCGTCACGTGGACACACAAGCATCGTCACGATCTTCTCCAAATCCTCGCCGCTGGCGCCATCTGGGCCACCGCGGTGTCGTTTACGATTCTCTACATC
>JBBTRQ010000031.1:0-3230 GCA_038065075.1 Patescibacteria group bacterium | reverse complement strand
GCGCTGGTTGTCAGTCCTGGGTTTGCCAATTCGCTGGTATATGTCATGTTCTCATATCTCGGATGGAATGGGGCAGCTTACATAGCTGGTGAGATTAAAAACCCGCAGCGAACAGTCCATTTGGCATTTATACTCGGCATACTGATTGTTATGGCGCTATACGTATCACTAAATGCAGTCTTTCTTTGGCGTGCGCCCTGGACTGAAATGCAAGGCAAGGAAGATGCCGGGCTGATCGCGGCAAAAGCGATTTTTGGAAGCACCGGCGGTTGGTGGATGGGCGCCCTCATCGCTTTTGGGGCAGTGTCAACTCTGGCCGCCTTTACGCTTGCAGGATCACGCGTAAGTCAGCGCATTGGGCAGGATTTTGCCGCTGTAGGCTTTCTGAGCAGGGTCAATAGGTTCGGAGCGCCATGGGTAGCGGTGATAATACAGACAGCAATTGCTTTGATCATGCTTGTTTCAGGCACTTTTGATCAAGTTACCAACTATATGATGAGTCAACTAACCCTTTGTTCTATACTGGCGGTCTTGGCTGTGATTATCATGCGCTGGCGGTTGCCCCAAGCCAAACGCCCCTTTCGTGTGCCTCTCTATCCTTTGCCAGCATTGGTTTTCCTCTGTATGTCTTCATGGATGATTATATTCTGGGTAAAGGCAAGGCCGTTCGAATCAGGTTTGGGATTGTTTACGCTGTTGGCAGGAGCCATTTTCTATACATTTATGAACACAGTTTCTAAACAGAAACAAAATCGCAGATCTTGAAATTTAACGGCCGAGCTGAGCCGTGGCCCATGGGCCGTCTGCTCGAGCGGATTGTGTACGCCCGGCACGGGCGTGAGCATATGGGGTGGAAGTCCCCTGTACGAGAACCAATGGTGTTCATGATTATGGATACTAACAAAAGTACGAGCCTAAGGCAAGGGCGTCTCCGTGAGGAGGGGTCTGAAGGAAGCCGGATGGCAAATGTGCGAGACGACGAACAGAAACCGCATAGAAGGCTTAGCCCTTGGGCGAGTTGGCACAACACAACAAAGCCCGGAGGTTCATGGGGCAGGGTAAATGCGGCGTTTGTGCACGGAAAGCTCACGTTCTTATCCGGGGAGATCTGCGCGTCACGCGATAGGAGGTTTATGAGCAAAGGCCGGAAGAGGTTCACCCGGTTGACCAAGTACCCGGCGCATCCGTCCGCTGTGGACAGGTGCGAGTTCCCTTTGGGGAAAACACAAAGCAGACAGCAACTCATGAGTCTTCCTGTAGCGCCCTGTATGGAAACATGCCGGGTAAGCACGCAGAAGTCAGCAGAAGGCATAGTAGGTCATGTGACCGAAGGCCCGAACGTGGAAAAGAGAGAGGCGATTTCATGAGCTCGGGAGAAGCGATGAGTCCGAACGGAGGAGCGTATTCCCGGCGCGTCATGAAAGACCGACCCCTCGATCCTGTCACAGTGGAGCAGGTTGCCCAGCGAGATAACGTGCTCAACGCATGGAAGCAAGTCAGGGCAAACAAAGGGGCTCCCGGCATCGATAACATATCGATAGAGGAATTCCCAGTGTATGCCCATGAGAACTGGAGAGGAATCAAGACATCTTTGCTGGATGGAACGTATAGACCCCATCCGGTGAAGAGGGTCGAGATTCCCAAAGACAATGGCGGAACTCGTAACCTCGGTATTCCCGTTGTCATGGATCGTGTGATTCAACAAGCGATCTCCCAGGTTCTCACTCCTGTCTTTGATCCCCATTTCTCCGAATCCAGTTTCGGATTCAGGCCAAGCCATTCGGCGCATCAGGCCGTGAAGAAGGTACTGAAGGATATCCACAGAGGATACCGCTACGCCGTGGACATCGATCTTGAGAAGTTCTTCGATACGGTTGACCACGACACCCTGATGAACCGGGTTTCCCGAAAAGTCAGGGATAAGGGCATCCTCCGTCTTATCGGGAAGTACCTTCGGGCCGGTGTGATCGTAAACGGAAGACTGAATCAAACATCCAAAGGTGTTCCGCAGGGCGGGCCTCTTTCGCCGCTTTTGAGTAATATCCTTTTGGATGACCTCGACAAGGAGTTGGAGAAAAGGGGACATCGGTTCGCCAGATATGCGGATGACCTTATCATCCTCGTGAAGTCCAAACGTACTGGAGAGCGGGTGATGGACAGTATCAGCCGTTTCCTTGAGAGAAAACTCAAGGTTCGGGTCAACAGGGATAAGAGCAAAGTGGTAAAGGCTGAGGGGTGTGCTTTCCTCGGTTTTACCTTTACCAGAAAGAGGCTCACCGTGTCTGAGAAATCCACCAAACGTTTTAAGTCCGAATTGCGCCGACTTACCGGACGCAGTTGGGGCGTCTCTATGGGACGCAGGTACGGAGAAGTCCGTTCCTATCTTCATGGATGGATGAATTACTTCGGTGTCGCCTTGAAGTATAACGATGCCGTTGAAATGGATCATTGGCTGCGTCGTCGTATTCGCATGTGCTACTGGAAACAGTGGCGCAGGGCGAAACGGCGCATCGGGGAACTGATCAAGCTCGGCGCTCCAAGGTATCACGCAATTCTCACAGGTTTGAGCAGGAAGGGCTATTGGCATCTTGCAAAGACCCTGTCAACGAATTGTGGCTTGGGCAATGAGTTTCTTGAACGGCAGGGGCTTACTTCGATACGCTCACTGTGGATTGGGATTCACTATCCGGCTAAGGCCCGATAATTTTCGCGAAACGCCCATTGCGGACCCGCATGATGGGTGTTGTGGGGAGGGACGGTTAATTACCGTCCCTTACCCGATTGGGCGCGCTCATGTTTCACTTCAGTAAGTCTCTCAAGCCTACTTCTTTCCATAGGCAAGCCAGATGACAGAGTCCAGTTCCGCAATATTCCTTGCAACGTGGTCAGGATTCTGAATTAGAGAGAATCGCAGCTTCTTCGCGAGATCTATGTATTTTGCGCCCTCACTATCTCCTCTTGGCGCCTCGAACTTTACATGCTCAAGATATTTATGGACAGGATCATTCAATACAGGATATTCTTGAGGAAACTCGAGGCATAGCATCTCCGACAGGAAGGCTGTTCTTGCCGGTACACCTTGGGCGGCAAGATGATCAATTTCCTCCGCTACAGAATTGTCCCTATCGTCCTCATGCGAAGCCAGAATTCGAAGATAACTTTCAGATAGCAGTCTGAAGTCGGCCGACTTACCTTGCCGCTCCCATCCACGTCCCTGGAGTCGATCGCCA
>JBBTRQ010000030.1:0-1868 GCA_038065075.1 Patescibacteria group bacterium | reverse complement strand
CGCTCAGTTGACAATAGCCAACCTTTGCCTTTTCGTATCGATATCTGTGTCGCCTACAATGTCCGACGTGGAAATCCTCTGCAAAAATATCATCCGGCTGATTTCGCCTTGGATAAGCTCAAATTTAATACTACCGGAGTGCACGTTGAGGGTGCGAATCATAACAAGATGACACTTATAGTAAAGTATGCGGGATTTTTCTGTGATGTTACAGGATTCGATGTTCACCGCGATCTATTTATCAAGGCCGTTGAAAAAGAGACCTTCGATGCCGATTAAGCGAATCAACTCCACCGGGCGTAAAAAAATCGTAACCGTTCAGCCTGATAATGCGTTAAGGAGTAAGGGAGGGCGTGTTCCTGTGAGGTGGGAGCGTATGGCAGCCTCGATGAAATCGACCACATTGCGGCCTTGGAGTCGCAGGGTTTCGGAGACGGTGAGCATGCGCTCGGCGAAGCGCGCGCCGTTGATGCTATCGGAGCCGAAGCTTCCCTTGCGCCAGAGCACGCCTTTGCGCAGCGCCCGCTCGGCGCGGTTGTTGGTGGGTTCGACCTCTTCGATGCGCATGAAGGTCCACAGCGATAGAAAATGTTTCCGGAGATCACGGCTGAGCGCGGCCGTCTTCGGATCCGTGGATCGACTGCCTTTCCCGAGCGCCCGGCGCAGGACTTGGCGGATTCGTTGCAGCCCGGTTCGGAGCTTCGCGTGAGCTACCCGTCCCTCTTGGTGCCCTCGCCAGATTTCGCTGACGGCCTTGGCCGCCCGCAGACCTACGCGCCCCACATGGGTGGCTCCCTTGTGGCCGATTTCCGTCAAGGCTTGGAAGTTCCGCTTCAAATGCGCCCAACACAATTGTCTTCGCCATCGGCTGTGCCCGTGATAGGACGTCCATCGGTCGGTCTCGATGACGCCCTCGTAGTTGTTCCCCAGAAGCTCGTGGAAGGCTTCTTGGCTGCGCCGGCGATGCACGTGGAAGACGGCCAGCGTCTTGGTCACGCCCGTCCAGAGCCACGCCTTGCCCTTGTTCTGGCGCCACGACGTCTCATCGACATGCGATACTGCGGCCTGCCGCAGAGTCGTGAGAGCCTGCGCATGGACGGGCGCCAAGGCGACGCTGCTGCGATGCTCCAGCGCCGACACCGTTCCCAAGGACACCTTCGCCTTCGGACCGTACAGACAGACGATGGCGTCCAAAACCTCCCGACGGCTCAGCCGATACCGTCCCGACAGTGTACTCATGATGGCTTGCAGCCTCGGACCCACGCAGGCGTCCGGTACTTCCGCCGGAAACGTCGCCGCTGTCACGGCCCCGCACGTACACGCCCTCCGATAGCGACGATACTCCGTGACCTCCGCCACGCTCGGCGGCACATCCACCACTTGATGCGCCTCCACCAGAGCGGCTTTCCCGCCCAAGAGGACGCCGCAACATCGACACCGCTTGGGGACAAACTCCTCCGTATGATCAATGTCTTGCGGCGCGAAACGCTTGCGCATCCGGCCCTCATGCCCCCGCTGACCTCCGCGCTTCCTACCGGTCGGTTTGCGCCGGCGCTGCGCCACGCCCGCATGAGCCATGTCCGACGACGGCGGCATCGAAGAATTCTGAGAATTCATCCCGAGCCGCTCGGACAGTTTCTTCACCGCAGCTTCCAATTCGCGAATGCGCGCCTTCAACGCCTCGTTTTGCCGCCGCAGTCGCTCGTTCTCAGCGCGAAGATTCTCATCAGCCATGCACACAATCTAACCAAAGTTCGCGCACCGTACAAGCACTTTCAGTCCAACCACGCTGAACGGTTACCCGATTTTAAAGGGTTCCCCAAAACCGTTTCCTTGGGATTGTAGAAACTATCGGCCGATCCGTTACG
>JBBTRQ010000029.1:0-30257 GCA_038065075.1 Patescibacteria group bacterium | reverse complement strand
CACGGCCTGCACCGAAGTGATCGATCCTGTATGGGTTGAAGTGATACGCTCCTGCATGGCGCCCATTTCGGTGGCGAGGTTTGGTTGATATCCCACGGCGGATGGAATGCGTCCCAAAAGTGAGGACACCTCCGAGCCCGCCTGGGTGAAACGGAAAATATTGTCGATAAACAACAGCACGTCACGTCCCTCATCGTCACGGAAGTATTCGGCAAGCGTGAGGCCGGTGAGCGCCACACGAGCGCGTGCTCCTGGCGGCTCATTCATCTGGCCGAATACAAGCGCTGTTTTGGATAGCACACCCGACTCCTTCATTTCTTGATACAAGTCATTTCCCTCACGGGTGCGTTCTCCAACTCCGGCGAACACGGAATAGCCTCCGTGCTCCTTGGCGATGTTGTGAATGAGCTCTTGGATGAGCACGGTCTTTCCCACACCGGCTCCGCCGAAAAGTCCTGTCTTTCCGCCTTTGAGGAACGGACAGATGAGGTCAATGACCTTGATGCCTGTTTCAAACACCTCGTCCTTTGTCGCCTGATCCGCAAACGCTGGCGCATCGCGGTGGATTGGATCCTGGCGATCTGTCTTTACATCGCCGAGTCCGTCGATTGGCTGTCCGGTCACGGAGAACATGCGGCCAAGGGTCTGAGGTCCGACCGGTACGGCGATCGCACGCCCTGTGCTCTTCACCGCCATGCCTCGGGTAAGACCGTCGGTGGTAGACATCGCGATCGTACGCACAACGCCCCGGCCGACGTGTTGAGCGACCTCGAGCGTGAGCACATCTTCTTTTCTGTCGACCTCAAGTGCCGTCAAAATTTCGGGAAGATCTTCTCCCCCGAAGTGGACGTCCACGACCGCTCCGATAATTTGTGAGATTGTTCCTGAATGCATAGATATAGGTCCTATAGGTCTTATACGACCTATACACTCTCAAGTGCCGCTTTCCCGCTAGAAATCTCCGCGATCTCTTGGGTAATGCCGGCCTGACGAGCTTGGTTAAACGTGAATGTGAGGTCATCGATCATCTCTGCGGCCGAATCTGAGGCGCTTCGCATCGCCATCATACGCGAGGAGTGTTCCGACGCGGCACTCTCGAGAACCGCCTGGTAGACCATCGTCTCGACCAATCGTGGAAGCATCTTATTGAGGACGAGCTCTGGAGAGGGTTCAAACGTGTAGTCCGACGATGGAACTTTCCCATTCTGGTAGTCCCAGGCTTCTCCGCCCGCCATAGCCTTGGCGACGGCGGGAGCCTGGGCTTCACCCGGGCTAAAGCCCGGGGCTACCACAGTCGAGAGCGGCAACAATTCCACCATGACCGGCGTCTGAGTCACTGGACTCACGAAGTCGGTATAGGCAACCAGGACCTTATCGAACCTCTCCGAGCTGAACTCGTGGATGACGAGCCTTCCGATCGGCAGAACTTCCTCAAACTTTGTGTTGTTCGTAATTTCCTGAAAGCTGGCCATGATGGGAAGGTTCATGCGTCTCATCGCGTCAGCCCCGCGTTTTCCGATACAGATCGTCTGGACCTCCACACCTTCACCAAGAGCTTTGACCGTCCCTCGAGTCTTACGCAGGATGTTCGTATTGAAGCCTCCGGCGAGTCCACGATCTGAGGTGATGAGTAGCAGGAGCACGCTTTTTACCACCGGCCGAGCTCGCAGGAGCGGATGCAAGGAGGTATCAACACGCGCGCCAATCGATCGAATCGTATTCCAAGCCAGCTTCGAGTAGGGCCTCGAAAGCGCGACCGCGCTCACCGCTTTGCGCATTTTGCTCGCGGCAACGAGCTCCATGGCCTTGGTGATCTTGCGGGTGTTCTTGACGGACTTGATCCGACGTTTGATGGCACGGGTTTGAACTGCCATACGACGCCCCTAAAGGGGCTGTGAATTCATAAGTAAAAGGGTCGAGAATTCATAGGGGCTTTAGCCCCGTCCAATTTACGATGTGAACGTCTGATTAAAATTCCCAATCAATTTTTTCAGGCCAACCTCAATTTCATCCGTGATCGCCTTCTCACTCTTGAGGGAACTCATCACCTCGACTCCAGAAGAAAGGAGGTACTGCTGAAACGCTGATTCCCAGTCGACAATCTTTTCAACAGGAATCTGGTCGAGCAGACCATTGATGGCGGCAAAGAGGACAGCCACCTGGGCTTCAAACGGGAGCGGATGATATTGCGGTTGTTTGAGGAGTTCTGTGAGGCGACGTCCACGCTCGATCTGTTGTCGGGTACCGGCGTCGAGGTCGGTTGCAAATTGGGCGAACGCTTCCAACTCGCGAAACTGCGCGAGCTCAAGACGTAGTTTTCCCGCGACCTTCTTCATCGCCTTGGTCTGCGCGGCAGATCCCACGCGAGACACAGAAAGTCCCACGTTGAGCGCTGGGCGAATACCGCGATAAAACAAATCCGTTTCAAGATAAATCTGTCCGTCCGTGATGGAAATGACGTTGGTGGGAATGTAGGCGCTGACGTCGCCAGCCTGTGTTTCGATAATTGGGAGAGCCGTCAATGATCCCCCGCCGTTCTCCTCGTTGAGTCTGGCGGCGCGCTCGAGCAAACGTGAGTGCAAGTAGAACACATCTCCTGGATACGCCTCACGTCCTGGTGGTCGGCGAAGCAAGAGAGAAATTTCACGGTAGGCCCAGGCCTGCTTAGAAAGATCGTCGTAAATCACGAGTGCATCCTCGCCCTTGGCCATGAAGTATTCGCCGATCGTACATCCGGTAAACGGAGCGATGTAGGAAAGCGCGGCTGGATCGGATGCTCCCGCAATCACCACGGTGGTGTACTCCATAGCTCCGGCCTCCTCGAGTCTCGCCACAATCTTTGCGATCTTTGATTCCTTCTGTCCGATCGCCACGTAAATACACTTCACGTTTTGACCTTTTTGGTTGATGATCGTATCCACGGCAATGGCGGTCTTTCCTGTTTGGCGGTCGCCGATGATGAGCTCGCGCTGTCCGCGGCCGATCGGGATCATCGAGTCGACGGCCTTGATACCCGTCTGCAGTGGAACGCCGACGCCCTTACGCGTCATGACACCTGGGGCGATCTTCTCGATGGGATAAAAATTCTTGGCGCTCAGTTTGCCTTTGCCATCGACGGGGTTCCCCAACGGATCGATCACACGGCCGAGCACGTCGTCGGAAATAGGTACGGACAAAATGCGGCCGGTTGTTTTGACGGTATCCCCTTCCTTGATCTTGGAGGCCTCCCCCAAAATGACGGCACCGACGCCGTCCTCTTCCAGGTTCAACGCGACACCGAACACGCCGCCTGGAAACTCAAGCATCTCGGACGCTTTGGCGCCGGAGAGCCCGCTCATGCGCGCCGTTCCGTCTCCTACGGAGATAACTGTTCCGACTTCTTCCTGTTTACTTTCGATGTGGAAGTTTTGGAGGGCGCCCTTGAGCGCTTCGATGATATCTGTTTTTGTTGTCATAACTGTATTTCAGTAGCCCCAGGCTTTAGCCTGGGCTGCACCCGGGCTGAAGCCCGGGGCTACCTTGTTAGGTGAGTACCTTTTTGAGTTGAGCCAAATGTCCCTCAATGGAACCGTCGATGATCGTCTCGTCGATGCGCAGTCGCGCCCCACCGATAATCTCGGGGCGAACCTGTTCCTTGATTTCTGCTCCCGGAGCGAGCTCCTCAAGTTTTTTTCGCAGACTCGACGTGAGCGGATAAGCCGTTTGGATCTTTACCGTCGCCGCCCCGTACTGTTCACGCCAGGCGTCCTCTATGGCATCGATCACTCCCTTCACGCGATGCACCTCGTTTTGACGGGCGAGCAGGGTCACAAGCTCCCCGGCGGCAGACTCGACTTGCGGCTTGGTCGATCCGTCAAGCAGGTTCACGAGCAGACGAGCCAGTTGTTTCTCATTTCGTTTCATAGACATGACCCAGGCTAAAGCCTGGGGCTACCGTTCGTGCTCATCTTGTTCACGACACCCTCCGCGAGCTTGGTCGCCTTTTTCTCATCCACACCGTCCTCGAGAATCTTGCGCGCGGCCTCCACGGCGATCGCCGCAATTTCCTCACGTGCCTCCTGGATCATCTGCGTTTTCTGTGCCTCAAGTTGAGCCTTGCCTTGCGCAACCACGCCCTTCACTTCTTCCTTGGCTTTCGCAAGCAACTCTTTCTTTCGATCGTCTGCACTCACACGCGCTTCATCCAAAATCTTCGCCGCCTCGGACTTTGCCGTGGCGATGACCTGCTTCTGTTCTACTTCAAGTTCCTGCACGCGTTTCTCTACATCATCCGCTTGCTTCACGCTTCGTGCGATTTTCTCTTGGCGCTCCTCGAGAAGTTTCACGATTGGTTTGTACGCAAACTTCCACATCACGACCAGCACGATCGCAAAGTTCAAAAGTTGTGCCAAAAAAATCTTGAGGTTGATGCCCAGCGTCCCAAGACCACCGGTGGACTCGCTCGCTTGTACTGCTTCAGTAACGAGTTGTACTTCTTGTGACATACATTACAGGTAGCCGCGGGCTTTAGCCCGGGTCCGGCCCAGGCTAAAGCCTGGGACTACCGGATTCTTGATACCAGCCGACAGTCACGAACGAATCATGGCCGTCAGTCGATGGTCGTTTAGAGAGTAAACGACACGACCAGCGCGTAAATGGCAATCGCCTCCGCAAACGCCAAGCTCAACAGCATCGGGACGAAAACCTTTCCGGCCGCCTCAGGGTTGCGTCCGATCGCCTCCATCGCTTTGGCGCCGATAAGACCGATACCGATACCAGGACCGAGAGCTCCGACACCGATGGCGATCGCCTTGGCGAGCGGGATGAGTGTTTCTGCATCCATAGTGAGTAATGAATAGTTAATTGATTTATCAATAATGTTATGCGTGTGCCGGCTCGCCAGCCTCTTCCTCATGTCCGTGATCCTGTGTCGCAACCGTGAGATACGCAAGGGTCAACATGGCAAAGACGGTTGCTTGAATTGCTCCAACCAGCACTTCCAGGAACATAAACGGGATCGGCAAGAAGTACGAGAAGATCCCGAGCATGACGGTGAGAAGAACCTCTCCGGCAAAAATGTTCCCGAATAGTCGCAACGACAGTGAGAGCACTTTGGCGATTTCAGAGACGATCTCCAAGAGTCCAACAGCAAACTCGATGATCGCGACGAGGATGGCCATCGGGCCCTTTTTCAGTGATCGCCAAATCCCTCGGACATTCACGAATTTACTGAAGTGGTTAATAGGTCCAATCGCCGCCAATCCAATGACGTGCGAAGTGATCACCGCAAACAAGGCGATCGCAAGCGTGAGGTTCAGATCGCTCGCCGCTGGGCGCAAAAGCGGAATCAGTTCGACGGCCCCTTCATGCAGTCCCCAAATGCCGATCGAACCTGTCCCTGGGAGAAGTCCAATCCAGTTGGAGAACAAGATGAACAGAAAAATCGTTCCCACAATCGGCAAGAACTGCTTGGCACGCTTGACGTCGCCCGTCACTTTTTCGACTTCCGTGAGCATGAACTCAACCGTCGCTTCGATGAAGTTGTGAACACCGTGAGGAACAAGCCCCTTACGTCTGCTTGCCACAAACGCGACGACCAAGAAAAAAAATACGGCAATCCAGCCGTTGATCATTGCATTGGTAATAGGAAAACTTCCGACGTGGAACAGGGGTTCTGCAGCAGCTGGTGGGATGAGCAATTCCATAGGATCGGCGAATTACGAATTGTTCGAATATACGAATGGATCTTCTATTCGTAATTCGTATATTCGTATCCCATTCGTAATTAGCGATTATTCAGCCTTTCGTATTCAGTCCTATATCCCTTGGCCTTCTTGTTCACGGCGTAGGCCGTGAGAGCAAACGCGAGGACGAGAAGGATAATCATGTATCGAGGCTCTGTGCCGTAGCGATTGTCGAGCCACTTGCCCAAGAGCGCGGCGAGAACGACGGGTACCGCAATCGTTCCGCTGAAGTCAGCAAAAATGCGTGCGGCAAGCCTGTAATACTTCGCGTCACTCATAAACAAAGGCGCCGCCAATATACCGGAAAAGAGGCGCAGGGTCAATACAGTTCCAAAAAATTGTCCCCAGAACAAAGAAAAAGACCCGTTGGGGGTCTATGCGTAAGTTCCAGTAACGTAGTTGGCCTGGAACCAGGCCGGTTCGCGCTGGTCCCGCCCGGACTCGAGGACTTCCAGAAGTCGCTCGAGGTGGAAACCGGTCTGGACTTCCATGCGGTCGTTGGAGACCTTCATCGCCTCGATGAGGCGATGGGCGTACGGGATCTCCGCGCGCTTCTGCGCTTGCTCGGTGGGCGAGCCGGTGCGGATGAGGCGGAAGGCCTCGATGAGGATCGCACTCCAGGAGCGGTACGAGCCGTGTGCGAGGATCTCCCGCGTGATCGCCGGAATCTCGCGAGAGGTCACGTCGATCAGCGGCTTGGGCGCGGGCGGCGGCTCGGGGGGCTTGCGCTCACGAGGTTCACGCCGACGATCGTCGTCACCGGAGTTCACGACGACGCCTCCACCTCCCGTACCGCCACCTTCGCGGCGGCCGGGTGCAGGGGCTCCGCCGGCGAGGACATCGGGGTCGATCCCCTGCTCGGGCTCGATATCGGGCACGAGCGGATCGGCTGGAGCAGTAGATGCGGCCGGTCCAGGCGAGGACATCGGGGTCGCAGTCGCTGGGGCAGGGCCGCTCGTAACCGAGGCACCGAGCGCCTGGGCGAGCTGAACCCACCAAGAGTGGCGGGGGTCGGCCGCGGATGCCTTCTTGAGCCAACCGGTCGGATCGCCGACGAAGTCCTGGAAGGTCTCCGCGAGAGCGTCGAGCGTAGTGGCATCGGCATTCGACAGGTCGGCTTCCTTCTTTCCTTTGAGGGCGTTGAACGCACTCTCGAAGTCCGCGCCCGCAGGCGCGGTTTGTGCAAACAGCACCTGAACGGCTTGGACGATGTTCATGTTCTCTACCTCCAGAAGAACAGCGATATTTAACATCCCGGCACCGTTCTGTCAATCATTCATAACGTCCATTTTTCCCCAATGTCGGAGGCCTCGCCTACGACCAGGTTGAAGAAAATGGTCGAAATTACTAAAAATTGTCACTGATCGCCAACGGATGTAGCAATCCGTTGACATTTTGCCTTTCCCCTGCTAATCTCCGCCCCTGGCATTTCTTTCGCCAGTGTTCCGTACAACCCGTGCGAAAGTGGCATCCCGCCTCCTCTCGCATTCCACCCCGGAGAAGCCATGAGCTCAAGCTCACCCGCCCCGAGCAACCTCCCAGTCCTGCTGTCCCGCACCGGGCGCAGCCGGCTCCTCGCCCGCGACATCATCGAGGGCATCCTCTGGACGCTGCTTCCGGACTTCCGCCTGGTCACCCAGGAGGGCTCCGAGGAGAAGAAGCGTGTGCGCGCCACCCGCGCCCAGCGCATCGAGCTCCTCCAGTCCATCCTGGTCATGAGCCCGGACGCGGCCGACGTGCCGCACATGGCCACGGTGAACTGGCACGCCGACGTCCCCGAGTGGGCCACCGAGTACCTCGTCCCCGAGACGAAGGCCGGTGTCTACCAGTTCGACGACGCCGGCAACGCCAAGCTCGCGGTCGAGCACCGCCGCTCCTACACCCTGCGCGGAAGCACCAAGCTCCCCGGCAAGGACCAGAAGACGCTCGTGGACACCGAGGTCCTCCCCCTGATCGTCGCCGACGGCAACGGCGGGCTCGTCCCGTACGTGTCGGCGCGCCAGCAGGGTGGCGAGGTGGTCTACATCGGCGTGGACGGGATGCTGTGCATCTTCGTCGCCGACATCGACCCCCTCACCTGGGAGCCGAAGCTCAACAAGAGCGGGCGGCCGTACTACAAGGCCATCCCCGTCGCGCTCGCGCGGCAGGAGACGGTCCGCATGTGGAACGACCTCGTCGAGCGCCGCGCCGCCCAGGACACGACCTACCCCAAGGAGGCGGAGCTGGTGAAGCCCTTCGCCCACAACCTCTACGGCCGCAAGGTCCTCAAGTTCACGCCGCAGGGCCACCCGGCCTACCGCGGCGGGCTCCTGGGGATCCTCAAGCCCAAGAAGTACCGCGAGGACAAGGACGGGATCGACCCGAGCAAGGACGCCCGCTGGGTCGTCGGCCAGCTCGTCGGCAAGATGGTCAAGCCCGGCAAGGGCATCCGGCTCATCGCGCCGCCCGACGGGAAGCGCTTCGAGGCCCACAAGCTCGAGATCGAAGAGCAGTGGACCGGCATCGAGGTCAAGAACGTCGACGGCCTCTGGGGCGCCGGCACGCGCATCACCAGCCACGTTGTGGCGGCCGAGCAGGAAACGATCGACGCCCTCGCGGCGCTGGGTCTCACCCTGTACTCGACCTCGCCCATGGGAGTGAAGCCGCGCGCGGATGAGCTCCTCAAGGCGGCCGTGGGGGATCAGAACCCCATGGTGGTCGCCCTGCGCACCCGCGGGGACATCGAGGTGGACATGCCCGAGTCGACCGTCCGCCAGGCGATGCGCGCCATGAGCGACATCCTGGTCAAGCGCGGTCGGGAGACCTACCGTGAAGCGCGCGACCGGTTCGTCCACGAGCTCGGGCTCGACGGCTCGCAGGCGCACGGCCTGTCCCTCGCGGACACTTTGGGCTCCACCAAGGAGCACCCCGTCGAGCCCACCCCGGAGCTGATCCGGCAGGCGCACGACCGCGTTGACGAGGATCTCCTCGCCGCGGCCATCGTCGGCAGCCAGACGGCCAAGGACCTCGGCCTGGTGGTGTGGGCCGGCGACTGCTGGGTCCTGGTCGAGAGCCGCAAGGCGCTCCTCCTCGCCCTCGCCTCCGTGGCCGGCATCGAGATGGCCCCGCCCCCCGAGCCGCCGAAGGCCGAGACGCCCGCCGATCCCCCCGGGGACGGCAACGGCACCCCGCCGGCCGAAGGCGAGCCGCCGCCCGCCACGACCTGATCTCCACGAGATCGACGCACCCGCCTAGCTCCCTCGAGCAACGGCGGGTTTTATAATTTCAAGGACAATAAAAAGTCCTCGTCATTGCGAGGAGGGAGCCGTTGTTGACCGACGAAGCAATCCTTCGGCTCATGGATTGCTTCGGCCTTCGGCCTCGCAATGACGAGGCTGTGAGTGGAATCGCACGATAACGAGCTACGGGAGATCAAAAACGTGTTTTGTGTTCTTTACCGTCTGCTGTGCCACCTCCTCGAATGTCACTCCCTTAAGCTCCGCAAGCTTCATCGCGACATACTCGACACGCCACGGCTCGTTGCGTTTTCCTCGATCTGGCGCCGGCGTGAGATATGGCGCGTCTGTTTCGACGAGAAGTTTTTCCAGCGGCAATGCCCGCGCCACTTCCTGTAAGTTTTTCCCGAACGTAAGGATGCCACTAAACGAGATATAAAAGCCGAGCTCAATAAACGTCCTCGCCTCCTCGAGTGTTCCGGTGAAACAATGAATCACACCCCGACGAGCCAGCTTCCCTGCCAGGGTCGCCTCGCGGATCATCTCTGCTTGTTGCGGATACGCATCTCGACAATGGATTACGACTGGCTTGTTTGTTTCCGTGGCGAGATCGAATTGCGCCTTCACGGTCTCAACTTGTCGTTGAATAACCTCGTCGCGGTCCGCGGTTTCAGGAATTCGATACAAGTCGAGTCCAAACTCCCCGATCGCCACGCACTTAGGATGCTTTGTGAGCTCACGGTAATAGTCCATGTCGAATACTTCCGCACGCGTCTTAATCATGGGAGTGACCTGTTCCTCCGCTGGAAGTTCATCGTTGTCCCAAAATTCTTGCTCGACGGTATGGTTGGGATGCAAACCCACCGTTGCCCACATCCCGTCATAGCGCTCCGCCACCTCAAGCCCATGCTTTGACGTATCTTTCTGCGTCCCCACTGTAATCAGAAAAACACCCTTCTCCAGGGTGCGGCGGATCACTTCATCCATATCCTCCCGGTACGCGTTGAAGTGTACGTGACAGTGCGAATCTATTAACTGCATAAACATCTCTCGTCATTGCGAGGGAGCAACGCGACCGAAGCAATCTTTAAGCTGATAGGATTGCTTCGTCGGTCAACGAAATACTCCCTCCTCGCAATGACGAGGTTTTATGGTGCAACAGGTTCGGGGATGACTTCCGCGGTCGAGTCAGCGGCAGATTCAACCGCTTGTTGAGCGGCTTCTGGGAAAAAGACTTGCAGAACACTCATGGTCGCGATAAGAAAATCCGCCACAACGGACGTTTCAAGCGCTGTGCGCAACGTATCGTCAGGTAACACTTGCATGGCGTAGAACAAGACGACGCCGACGACGATAACGCCCTCGATGAAGCCGAACAATGCCCCAAGAACTCGATCAAGCGAATGGGCAAACGGAATCCACATGAGCACATTGAACACTTTGCCGAATATCCAGAACACGATGCCGACAAGGCGCGTGATGATGAAAAAGATGAGGATGAAGATGAGAATCCTCGCGAACGTTCCACCGCCAAACAAAAACCCGAACGTCTCAAACGCCGGGTCCACAAGCCGTGAGGCGAAAATAATTCCGACGATCGTTCCTAGAAGCGAACCAAGCGTGTGGACGAGTCCGAAAAATAATCCGAACAAGACAAACGCGCCAACGATGACAATGAGAACAATGTCGATGAAGCCCATACGTTATTGGTCGCGGCGAGGAAACATTCCTTCGCCTACTTCAATAACTTTACCATAGCGTCGTAAGATTTCCTCGCTGGTCTGTGGAAGAACCGGCGCGAGGGCTCGACCGATCCAACGGATCTGGCTGGCGATTCTCGCGAGCACGTCTTTGGCCGCGGCCTCATCCTGCTTCACCAGTTTGAACGGTTCTTTTTTGTCGACCTCCTCGTTGGCCTCGTCTACGACAGCAAATATCACATCGAGGTACGCTTTGAAGTCGTACCGCGCGATGGCGGATTCGAGTGCGGCTTCACGCAGGCTCCCGCCGTCGCTGAAGCTATGGCGGGCAGGAAAGCCCGCGGCTACCTCTTGATTGGTGCCAACGTCACCGTCAAAGTACTTCACGCTCATGGCCGCGACGCGGCTCACGAGGTTCCCAAGACGGTTGGCGAGCTCGGCGTAGCGCTCTTCCATGCGAGTTCGTGAAAAGTCACCGTCATCATGTGAGGGAATTTCTCGAAGCAAATAGTAGCGCAGGGCGTCCGTGCCATACTCCGCGACTTCCTCAAACGGATCAACGACGTTGCCCAGGCTCTTGCTCATCTTCTGTCCCCCAGCCGTGATGAAACCGTGGATGAAAATTTGCTTGCTCGGCTCCACTCCAGCAGACATGAGCATCGCCTGCCACATGGCCGACTGCTGGCGCAGATTATCTTTTCCCGCGACTTGTACGCCCGGCCAGAACGAAAATGCTCCGCTCTCGTCGGGCCAACCAAGTGTCGAAATATAGTTCACGAGGGCATCAAACCAGACATACATGACTTGTGCTTCATCACCTGGAACTGGCACGCCCCATGGCATCTTAGATGCGATCCGCGAGATACTGAAGTCTTTGAGTCCTCCCTTCATGAACTCTTTGATCTCGCGCAGACGATTCTCTGGGACAACAAAATCTGGTCGCGACTCGTAGAGATCCAAGAGTGGTTGCTGGTATTTTGAGAATTTGAAAAAGTAGTTCTCCTCGTCGATAAGCGATAGCTCAAGGTTTGGGTGCACGGGACAGCGACCTTCGACGAGCTCGGAGTCGGTTTTCTCGAGCTCGCAACCCACGCAGTACTTCACTTGATAGCGCGCCTTGTAAATGTCCCCGCGCGCTTCGCATCGCTTCCAAAATTCCTGCGCGGCGGCTTCATGCGCGGGGTCGCTGGTCTGGATGAAGTTGGTGTACGAAAGATTCAGCGCTTCCTTGAGCGCGTCAAACTTTGCGGCGTACTCGTCGACGTAGGCCTTAGGCTCCTTCCCTTCCTCCATGGCTTTCTCGTAAATCTTTTGGCCGTGCTCATCGGTTCCCGTGTTGAAAATAACTTCCTCGCCACGCAGTCGATGATATCGAGCCAAAGCATCAGCCTGCACAATCTCAAGCGCAAACCCGATATGCGGTTTGGCGTTTACGTACGGGAGCGTGGTGGTGATGTAGTACTTCATAGGACGGGCCTAAAGGCCCTGTGAATTTTTACTTCATAGCCCCTTTAGGGGCGTTTCGGTGCGAGCACGATCACAAATTCGCCTTTGATACTAGTGGATCCGAGTGCCTCTGTCACCTCCGCGGCCGTGCCTCGATAAATGGTTTCGTGGAGTTTCGTGAGCTCGCGGCACACAATAAGATGGCGACCTGGCGTTCGCTTACCGATCTCGTCGAGCGTCTTGAAGATCCGATGCGTACTCTCGTAGATGACCGTCGTCGACTCAATCGTCGCGAGTCGATCGAAATACGTCTGTCTCCCCTTCTTGTTGGGCGGGAAGCCGAGAAAGACGAACTCGTCGGTTGGTACACCTGCAATCGATAACGCCGCAATAACCGCCGACGGACCCGGAATGACGGACACAATATTTCGCAGGTGAGAAATAGTGTGACCACTTTTTTCACTCCACCTCACAACGGCCTCTACCAACTTCCCTCCAGGATCACTAATCCCCGGTGTCCCAGCATCAGTCACGAGTGCCAAGTCCTTTCCCTCCTCAAGCAGATCAAGAACCCTCTTTGTCTTATCGTCTCCTGAATGTTGGTGATAGGACATCGTCGGTGTCTTGATCCCGAAATGAGACAACAACTTGCCGGTGACTCGCGTGTCCTCACACAGAATCACCGAAACAGAAGCAAGCGTGGCCTTGGCTCGCTCGCTAAGATCACTCAAGTTTCCAATCGGTGTAGCAACAACGAACAACGTGGCCATAGAACTACTCGGTGGGAGAATAAATTTGTGTTTCGGGATACATCGCCGCCCAGGCGAACCAGTACGCAGGAACCAGGACCTCATCCTCACTCACAATGGCTTGAATGGTATCAAACTCTTCAACACTGTCCACCGGAAAGGCCATGGCTGTATCGCTCTGTGCGACGCCGTAGACGAGCGATTTTGGTGCGAGTCGTGTGTCTTCGTGGTCAAGCACAAACCAAATCGCTTGTGTCTGATCATATCCTTCATATGGATCCTGCGTGTAGTCGCGATCAAATCCTGTTTCGCGTGAGAGAACCTGGCCATAAGGATACTCGGACTTGTAGTCTGACCACGTCATGACACTCGTGGGGTAACGCGTAAGGGTCGTTCCGCTCAACGTTCCCTCGATGGCTTCCCCACGCAACTGGCTCCACAACGATTCGGTCGCGCGGTCATACAACAGTGTATTGCTGTTCCAAACTTTTCCCGAGATGCCGAATGTATCCGTGCGATCGTAGACCGCACTCGTGTAGGTGAGCGGATCGTAGGTCACGAGAAGGTCACGGCCACCTAGTGTATCGTTCACCGCTTCGTGCCAGACCAAAAGTTGAAACGGATAGAATCGCACGCGGCTACCGACGGCAACAACCATCCCATAGCCGGCATCGTTGAGGTAGGCATCAGCGCCCGCAACAGATTCGAACACCGGTTCATCGATTGCGGGAATGTCATCTTTTTGCGCCGTCCCTAAAACAATCAAACGACTGTCTTGCACGGGAACGTCGATCGGCGTGCGATAGAAGCGATACTGATACCACCCAATACCACCAACGATAACAAGAAGGGATAAAATAAAGATGATGGCGTTTCTCGACATAATCGTTGCATTGACTGAAGCTATCAATAGGTTACCATATTGGCATATGAATGAATTCATCGAAGACCTCCACGCACCGCAAATGGCGCAAGTTTCAAAACCCGCTCCAACATTCGACATTGAAACCGTCATCAAGGGCGGCGAGTTCTCTCGCGCGAAGCTTGGGGACTACAAAGGTAAATGGTTGGTTCTTTTCTTCTATCCGCTCGACTTCACGTTCGTCTGCCCCACGGAAATCACCGGCTTCTCAAAACGCTATGACGAGTTCAACGCGATCGGCGCAGACGTACTGGGCGGATCGACGGACTCTGTCCACTCACACAAGGCCTGGTTGAAAGACTTAGGCGAACTGAACTTCCCTCTCTTCTCTGATCTCACACACGATATGAGTTGGGACTATGGCGTGCTTCTTCCTGAACAAGGCATCGCCCTGCGCGGCACGTTCATCATCGATCCGGAAGGGATCCTCCGCTATGCGCTGTATCACGACCTGGGCGTCGGCCGCTCCGTCGACGAAACCCTGCGTGTCCTCAAGGCATTGCAGACCGGCGAGCTCTGTCCGGTCGGATGGAACCAAGGTGACAAGACACTTGGAAAAGCCTAGGAACAAAAACAGAAGAACGCCATAGGGCGTTCTTTGCGTTGCGAGACATCACTCAATCTTCAGTAGCTCCTTCAGTTTCTTCTGATCAAACCCGATGACGAGCTGTCCGTCGATGTCCGTCACGGGAACACCCATCTGTCCGGACTTCTGAATCATCTCACGAGCCTTGTCTTGGTCGGCCATCACGTTGACGTCGATAAAGTCAACCTTGTGTTCCAAGAGAAAGGCCTTCGTCTGTTTGCAGAATGGGCAGGTTGGCGTTGAATACACGGTGACATTCATAGGTCCTATTGGTCTTATTCGTCCTATAAGCTCTTCAAATAACTCAGCAGAGTGCGAACACCATGACCTGTTGCGCCCTTATGCGTGTACGGATCGATCTCGCGCTCCGCAAACGCGGGGCCGGCAATGTCCAGGTGCGCCCAGGGGATCTTGTCGACGAACTCCTCGAGGAACAATCCTGCTGTCAACGCCCCACCCCATTTTGAACCAATGTTCTGCATGTCAGCAATCTCGCTCTTGAGAAGCTTCCGATAATTCTTTTCCAGCGGGAGACGCCACATTTTTTCTCCGGCCGCAACGGAGGCCTCCTGAATCTTTGTCGTGAGGGCGTCATTGTTAGACATGATGCCTGTGATCTCCTCACCCAGCGCCACCATGCAGGCTCCGGTCAATGTCGCCAGGTCGATGATCGCGTGTGGTTTTTGTTTGGTGGCGAACGTCAGCGTGTCGGCGAGCGTGAGGCGGCCTTCCGCGTCGGTATTCAAAACTTCGATCGTCTTCTTGTTCATGGCCGTGAGCACGTCTCCTGGTCGAATCGCTTTTCCGCTGGGCATATTCTCGACCGCTCCAAAAATTCCATGCACTTCGCACGCAGGGGCTACGTCTGCGATCACGCGAAACGCGCCGAGCACGGCCGCGGAACCGGCCATGTCGCACTTCATCGTCATCATGTAATCCGCCGGCTTGAGTGAGAGACCACCGGAATCAAACGTCACCGCCTTGCCGACAAGCGCGATCCGTTTCTTTGTCGCTTTCTTTGGCTTGTACACCAGGTGGACCAAGTACGGTGGGTGGTCGGATCCCTGAGCAACGCCTAGCAAACCGCCCGCTCCCATACGAACCAGCGCGGCACGATCATAGACCTTCACGCGAACGGAGGCATTTCCTTTGGCGATGCTTCTTGCGGCATCGACAAGTTTCTCCGGATGCATATCCTGCGCCGGTGTGTTCACCAAGTCTCTGGCAAACACCGTCCCGCGAGCCATGAGCTCGCCAACTTCGATTCCCTTGAGTGCTTGGCGCAAATCCTGACCGTCATGCGTCACCACATCGAATCGGCTCACGTGTTTCTTTTCTTTCTTCGCGCTCCGATACGTGTCGAATGTATAGTCAGCCAAACGCACTCCCTCGACGATGGCCTGCGCGCAATCCGTTGGCTTCAATCCCCCCGCCAGGCCATGAGCCTGTCGAATGGTGCCAGAACCATGGAGCACGGAAACAACAGACTTCACTCCGAGAGACTTGGAGACATTTAGCGACGCCGCGGCGGCCTGTCGAATCGCTTCCAAATCAAACTCCTCTTTCTTACCAAGTCCTACCACCAACACGCGCTTGGCCGGAATCTTTCCGTTCGTACGCATCACAAATGTCGCGCCGAGCTTGGCCTTAAAGGCATCCTCCTTCATGAACTTGGCCAAATCTCCTGTGAGGGCCTCGTTCACCGCCCCGCTCGCTCCCGCTAATTCTTTCACGCCAAGAAACGCGCCCACAACAAGCACGTCGCAAGGTTGTTGAATCAAATCTCCCTTTCGCGCGGAAATATCCATAGCAATAAAAAACTAGACTGTTATGCAGGCTAGTCTACCAAATCGTGTCATCCCGACCAAGCCCCGCCGCGGGGCGCGCGGAGGGATCACGAATTCGAGATCCCTCGACTCCCGTTGGTCGCTCGGGATGACACATGATTAAGTTACAGCAAAACCGTACACAAACGGAAGCGTCATGAGCAAGAACATAATAATCGACGCGACGAAAAACCAGAACACGCGATCACGCCAGTGAGAGACATCTCGTCCGCGCCACAGCGCCGCGGCAATGAGGAGGCTTGTGAAATACGCGCCAAGCACATCGACATACAGTCCTGAGATCGGACCGATCTGCGGGTTGAGCGTGACCATCTGCGCGATCGTGGTCGATCGAGAGATCAGGAGGTTGTCGATCCACGCCACGTGTAACGCAACCGAGCCGGCAAGGATCGCGGCAAGGGCAAAGGACTCGTGGATGCGATCGCGAAAAAGTCGGAACATACTACAGCATCGATTCAAAAATGATAGCGATCAAACTGGCAAAGCTCACGGCAATGGAAAGCAAGACAACGCTTCGATAAAGACGCGCATGAGGATCCGCGATCTTCTCGTGATAGACAACCAAGATCAGCAAGCTCGTCGTCGTCAGCACGATCGGAAGCTCAAACAGGAGCCACCGATGCGTGGATAGCGCTTCGGACAGCGAGGCGAAATCTCCCAACGTGTAGGACGGAGTGGCCGCGGCGCTAAACTCGATCGCTACCGTTCCCAACAAAAGGAAGAGGATCATAAACAGAACACCAATGAGCGGTCTGACGACATGCGTCTTCATTCCAATCAGAAGACTCAACGTAAACGCCGAACCGAACAGCAACACCGTGAGACCGAAAAGAATCTGACCCGGATGAATGAACTCGAGAAACAACGCGCTATCCATACGACACCTATTGTACAAGGATTGACGTAAAGTTGGAATCACGATAGACTCACACTGAAAAAATTCATTTCATCTTATGCCTGGAAAACGCAAACAAATCATGACGGCGTGGAAGGCCGGACGCAAAGTCCAACTCTCCAACAGCCGCAAGGCCAAGGCCATCCGCCTGACCAAGAAAAAATCGTGAGCCTCTGCTCTCGATTTTTTATTCGCCTCTTGCCTCGACCGAGATGCGGTTGCCTCTGAGCATGATCCCTTCCAGCCGCACATCTCCATTGGGTGACTGCTTGGTTGTAAAATATCCATCCAGATCGGGGTTAAGGCCGATGCCCCAACGGATGAAACTCGCGATCGGATGCACCGACCACGCCTGTTGGTCCCCTCCGTCCAGATCCACCGGCGAAACGTGCTCTGGCAAGACTCGGCCTGTCTCTTGTTCACGGTTAAACGTCCACCAGCGCGTGAGTGGATACTCCCAATCTTCATTGGCGTACTTGAGTCGGGCACCCGCGTTGATCCCGTCCAAGAACGGCCAGTCCGTCCCGTTCTGGTAGTCATACGGCGTGAACCCGTCGTAGAGCGGCCAGGCGTTCAACACACCCCAATCCCTTTCAAGCGTCTTCAGACTCTCAAACAACTGTTCCCGCTGGCTCGCATTTGCTACATCGTACAAAATCGCCAACGCCGACTCATTCGTCACGCGATCCTCACACACCCCGTCCTCACATCGTTCGTAGTAGTATCCGCCGTCTTCGTTCCAAAAAAGAGTATCAAGCTGATAACGCACAAGGAGAGACTGTCGATGGAACGCCTTCGCGTGAGCGGGTTCGTCAATGAGTCCCGCAAGATCTACCAAGTCCCGCATGGCTTTGTAATAGAGAATCTCATTTGAGAACACTTCCCCTCCGCGCGGGATCGAATCAAGCCAGTCCTGAAGTGAGTCCGATTTTTTCTCGGGGAGAAAGTTCCCATCCGTGTCCTTCATCGAAAGCCAGGTGATCGCGTCTTCCATCGCGGTAAACACCGTCCGCCCATTCACTCGCTCCGTCAAAATAGACACGTCCCCGGTCCACGCCACGTAATCACGCACGAGCATGACAAAGTACGGACCCGAGTCAACGTGATCGACCCACAAAGGAATCCTCGTGCCATTCGGGTCTACTGGGATCGCGCTTGGGGTACTACCGTTTGTCTCGATCCCGCGAGCGAGCAACAAAATTTGATCACGAATCACATACGGCTCAATCATCAAAATGAGCCCACTCGTCCAATAGGTATCACGGTAGTAAACGCGCGCCGGATCGCCGTACTTTGGACCCGCCGTCACGTATCGAATACCGTCTTGTGTTTCCTCGATACTCGCAAGCGCCACATCCAGAGACTCTTCAAACATCTGCACGAGCGTCTCATCTTTGGAGAGAAGTCGTGGACGAGTGAACGTCGTATCCACCGCCACGGTCGGGGTCTTCTCGTACACCCGCACAGAGGCGACAGCGACGATCGTCGTATTCGTCGCTCGAATCACTTCTGCCCACTCCTCTCCCACCTTCACCGCCGGCTCACCGTTGCTGTTCAAGAAATTCTTTCCGGAGATCAAAAACATGGACTGACAAGAATCTGTCGTCGGGCACACGATGGATCGCTCCACCCCTGTCACCGTAACCTCTAAAAACTCCATCGACTCAGCGGCCGCAGACAACGGAAACAAAAAGAGGAGGACACCCAGGCTCCACAGGATTCTCATACCATGACAGTTTAACAAATTCTGGTAGACTGCTGTGTATAAATATCTCTTATGAAAAAACTCTTTGGATTCTTGTCACTCATCCTCCTTTTGGGAGTGGGCTGTCTGCCCGCGACCGATCTCGCGCAGGAAAACGATTTTGAACCGATACGAGGAAAGTCCAGTGCCCCTAGTGGCGTGGACGCCTCAAAGGAAGGCCCCTACGAACGTCGTATCATGACCGCCATCTCCTACGACGGTCTCACCTACACCCAGAATGATCGCTGGGTCTGCGATCAGTGCAACGTCCCTGATGCCGTCGTGAAAGACGGAACGATCTATCTGTATTACACCGGTTGGATTTTGGGCGATCGGATCAACACCTCGGCCGTCGCCATCTCGACGGACGAGGGAGCCTCGTGGACGTACAAGTATCTCGAGCTCAGCGAGAGCGGTCCGATTGACCGGGTTGTGGATCCCGATGTGGTGTTACTCGAGGACGGCACGTTCCGTCTCTTCTTCACCGCCGGAAACCCCCAGGGCATCCATTACGCGGAAAGTTCCGACGGGATCTCATTCACCTACAAGGGCGTGGTCTTCGCGCAAAATGACGATATCGCCATCGACTCCACCACCTTCAAGGTTGACGACACGTGGCACATGTATGCCTTATCCGACGCCGGTGTCGAGCGCATGTGGCATCTGACAAGCACTGACGGCGAGACGTTTACCGTCTACAGTCTGACGAGTTTCCCCAATGATGGAATCCTCTCCATGCCCTCAAACGGAATCTGGCTTGAGGATCGATATTCCCTCTTCATGTTTGCATCGGATGGAACCATTGGATCGATGTGGTCCAAGCAGGGATTCGACTGGTACCCAAGCCGTAAGACCCACCTCGAGCCGATCGAGGGTGAGACCTACGTGAAAGATCCAACTGTGGTGCCCTTGGAGGATGGGACGTATCTCATGTTCTACGTCACGAACATTGAGTAAACAAAAAATCTGTGTCACCTGCCCATCGAAGGATTGCTTCGCTGGCGCTCGCAATGACGCAGATTTTTTATTGACAGACGTTTTACTTCAGGATCCCCTCGAGGATATGCTCGCCCGGAGACGGATTCCCATCATTGGACTCGAGTGTGAGGACAAAGAAGTCGTGATCCGAAAGATCTGTGTCGGTGAGATACACAAGAGCGTATCCGTTTTCTGTTTTCTGCGCGCGACCCAAGGAGAGCACCGCAAGCGAATCTTCACGACGAACGATCCACACTTCGTAATAATACTCAGACGCTGGCTCGGGAAGGTTCCCCATCTGCGCGATGAGCGTAAACGAACCGGTCTTGAGTGTCGCGTGGGCGATGCCATACCCGTCGCCGCCCGTGACATCGGCGAGCGCGGCGCTCCACCAATCTTTTACGTTTGTCTTGAGATATCCCTGCACGTCCTCTACAGATCGGCCCTCTTGGTCGATTTCAGGCTGTGCGGCGGCCATGGCGGCAATTTCCGCGTCATCCATAATCAGCCCATTCTCTCGTGCCTCGAGCAAAATAGAATTTCGATCAATCACCGGCTGGGTGCCTTCATCTTGGGAAGAATCTCGACAGCCTGCCCCCAAAAGGAGCATGAACGCGAGAAACGAAATGGCGAAGATTTTCATAGCAAGCGGCAGTATAGCAGGACACCTAGAGATAATCCAAGAGCCGCTCGTATTGGAAAATTTCGAAGAGTTGATACGTCCATGAGAGCCAAATTCCAAGCTGATCCGTGAGCAGGAGGATCCCCAAGCCGATCAAGAGAACGCCCCCAACGACCGAAATGTATGGCAGGACCACAGAAAGTCGACGAACGGTTTGTGTAGCATGGCCTACTCCCCAGGCGATGAGCAGGAATGGAATCGCCAATCCAAGCGAGAAGATGCCTAGCAGGAAGGCGCCTTGCGCGGCAGTGGCCGTGGACGAGGCCAGGAACAGGATCGATCCAAGAATCGGTCCTACGCAGGGCGTCCACCCCAGCGCGAACGTGGCGCCGAAGATGAATGAGCTGGGCGCCGTGCCGGGCTTGAGCGTCGGGCCTAGGTGGAATCGTTTTTCTGTGGTGAGAAATGTATGGACGGCCGGAATCTTGTCGAAGACGCCAATGAGGTACAGCCCAAAAAATAAGATGAACACGCCGCCGACCTTGATCAGAACATCTTGATACTGAGCGAGAGCCGCACCACCAATACCAAACAATAGACCCAGAGCGATAAAGACGAGGCTGAACCCAAGGACATAAAACACGCCGTTGCGCAGAACCCGACGGCGAATCACGGTGGCGAGCTTCGGATTTTGCATCTCCTTCGCGCTCGCGCCGCTGATGAATCCGAGATACGCGGGAACAAGCGGCAAGGTGCACGGAGCAAGAAAGGTCAGCAGTCCGGCGATGAATGCAGGAAGAATGAGAGAGGTCGCCTCAGGCATAGATTAATTGGTTGGCCAGGGAAGCCCACGGTGAGACAGACGGTTTTCAACAAACTGACCGATGGTCACAGCAATAACCAACAGCAGAAGGTAGACTTTCAGAAAGGTCAAAAACGAAAGTGATGTCGTGGCCGGGAGGGAGCCAAGAATAAAGGCGCTGTACCAGGAGACGATCGAGATGGGCCCCAAGGCAAACGCGGCTCTGCGCGCGCGGCCGAGCTCCCCTTCTTTGTGGTGATGGGGCTCGGCAAAGGAAATCTTCACAAGTTTTGGAGCGATGTAAAGATTGAGGAACGCGCCGTTGAGGACCAGAACGAATATCACAACCATCTTGGCAAGGAATTTCGGGGCGTCGGCATACGCCGTGACATCGGTCACAAAGAGCGCACTTCCCGTCATGATAGCCAAACCAAGAGCGAGCCAGATCGTTTCGGAAAGCGTGGAGAGCAAATCCGCTTCTTCCTGCGAAATCCGACTATCCTTGAGGAATTTGAAAAAGAAAATATCCGTGAGCGTGGCGGCTCCCAACCCCAAGGCCATGAAAAGAACATGGAGCACAACAATGATGGATCGATACTCGACGAGAAATGGCAGGACAAATTCGAGCGTCCCCAAAACCGTCAGTCCAAAGATGAACAAGCAGAACGTCGCGGACAACAGGCACCACGTACACAGTTTCTGCAGGGCGACGATTTGGATGAACGTAAGGTACAAGGAGAATAAGAACGCGGCCGTCGAGGCAATCAACAAAGGAAACTCAAGCCAGCTGAGCGTCTGAGGGAACCCCAGGACGAGCCCATGACCGATCGCGATGGCCGCATAGTAGAGGAGCCCAATGCTCTCAACGGGGATGCCAAAAAATCGAGAGTAGTCGCTGTGGATGACCTCAGAACATCTGCCACGCAAAGGACAGACGAAGGGCTCGGACGTTCTGCGCTTCTTGTGGAACAAAAAAACCGACAGCAGAAATCCTCCAAACGCGATGAAGACAATCAACAACGATTCAAGCATAAGGTCACTTCTTCACGCGTTTGTTTAGAAATAGGTACCCGACGATAAGCAGACTCAGTGCCGCCGCGAAAAAGCACCAGACGCTCGTGAAGGCCTTCTCATACGCAAACCACGCGAACGCGGCGCTCAAGAGCGTGAGCGCGCCGAACCATTGGACAAAACGACTTGATGATATGAGCAGGGCTCCAACCGTCACGCTCACATACAAAATGATTCCGGGAACCTCAAACGGCGCGCCGATCTTGTAACAGAGACTATTGCCCGCAAGCTCGACCCCCAACGATTGTGAAAAGAGAACGACGAGAAGATAGAACGACCCGATTGAGCCAAAAAAGATGAGGTAGCGTAGCATGCATTTCCGGCTCGGGTTGCGTTCGTGCGCCCAGACCGCAAGCGGGATATACACGGGCCACAGCAGGAACGCGAAAAACAAAAACCCGTAGGCGAGACTCTCGGTGAGAAGTCCCTGGCCGAGCGTCAGCCACACCATCCCTTCAATGAACTGTTGAACGGCAAACAAGACAGGAACCGCGGCAAGAAAATAATCGCGCCGGTCTTTGACGGTGGAGAGTGCCGCGATGCCGGTCGTGCCCAAAACGGCGCTCGCGGCAAAACTGGCAGTCGCAGAAAAACACATAGTGGTTTCATTATACCATCGATTGTTTGGACGAATCCTGCTTGAGGACGCCTACAAACACGAGGCACGCATCGACCCTCGTGAACACAATGACGATGAAGAAGCGGCCTAGATCCTATGGGGTCAGATCGGACTACGGACTTTTTCTCATCGACTCTCAATATCAAACGCGATGCGGCCGATGACCTGACCACGCAGGGTCTCTACGTCGACACGCCACTTCCCTTCTGAATGATTGGTGATGTACGAGTATCCACGATAGCCATCCTTCCGTCCGCCTACGATGGCGTAGGACAGCCGGTTCACGCTCACCCATTTCCCATCGATGAACTTTTGCCAGTGATGAATGACTGTCGTGTCGAGGTCGACGGGGGCGAAGATCGAGGCAAAGACGTAGACGCGCTCACCAGACTCCACCGCGATCGATTCACCGGGCAGGAAATGGTCGAGCCAGGTCTGTTCCTGCGACTCGAGGATGTACTCGCCGCCGCGTCGCTCGACCGATTCGTACACGCCGATCTGTGTGATCGACAACGGTACGGGCGGGATGACGTTGAGGAAGTACGCGACATTTACGACAAGAAAAATCGCCAGCGTCGAAATCATGGGTGACGGTTTCATGAGTGCAAGATCAGGCCGTAGGCGGTACAGCAGTTGGAGGTAGGCCATCATGAGCCCAAGACTCACGACCGTCGCCATGACAAACACCCAAGGCGCGATCGAACCCAGGAGCGACGGGAGTGCGGTCGTCATGGTCATGATCAGGATAAAAAAGAAAACCGCCAGTTGTACGGTCGGCCGCAGGTAATGTTCGCGCAACACCTCGTTGCCGGCCATGAGTCCGATCACGATCGCGAAGAACGGCCAGGAGGCGATGAAACTCCCGGAGAACCAGTAGAAGATGAAGACGGCGGAGAGGAGCGCGCCGAACGTGAACTGAACGACGAGTGGAGCCGCCACTCGCACATAGCCGATAAACGACGGCCGTTCAAGCAAATGCTTCGTCGCGTCGTATCGGTGCATGACAAGAATCATCACCGCGGCCACTAGTGCGTAGACACCTAACAGCGCAAACGCGGTCGTCGTGTTGATCGACCGAAAGGTCACGAAGTCGATCACCACACCAATAACCAACATGAGCGGCACCAGCACCCGCTCGTGTTTCATGTAGAGATTCTTTGCCGCTCGAAAGCGGAGGATGGTTTTTATGCGTTGGAACATACCTTTTATCATACAACAAAAATACACCAGCGTGATCTGCCTGTATTTGGTAATCCAAACTCCACCGACTTTCGTCGGCGGAGCTGGTTGGTCCCGGAAGTGAGCGTTGACTCGTGGCTTGCCGGCCATAGCTCTCAAAGAGCGACGGCTGGTGGACCGAACGGGACTTGAACCCGTAACTCTTGATGTCAAGGCAAGTGGAGTTACCCTTACTCCCATCGGCCCAAATCCTTCCGGGATAAAACAGAAAGACCCCTGAGACCATCTTTCAATGATTCTCAGGGGTCGCTTCTGTGACACCAAGAGCTAAGGTTCATGTAAACCCACTCGCCTTAAGTTTATTCAATCATAATTCTTCTGCCTTGTCGATCATTATTCGAAGCCATTGCTTAGCTCATAAACCATCCACAATTTTTTTCACAGCAGCTAAGACGCCGTTTTGATCCATGTCCGTGACATCGACGATGACGGCATCTGATCGTTTGTTTTTTACTTCATCCATCTTCTCCCAAAAGTTTTCACACTTCTTTGGTGTAAGCAAGCCATCTTCTCGCCATCCGCGATCATCGGCACGTCTCATAACAAACTCTTTGGATGCCCAGAGGATGATCTCGACAATGTCAGCTCCGTACCTTTCTCCGATCTCTTGGTACTTGTTGAGTACATCCTCCCCAAAAATCATTTTCTCCACGATCACATCACGACCAACTGATAAGACAGCATCCACGGTAGCAAAGGCAACCGCTTCCCGTAGCTCCCAGCGCTCCTCTTGATACTCACGGTAGTGACTGATGTTTCGCCCAATAGCATCGACGTCAACAAGATACGAGAGTGGCATACTCTCATGAAGGTTCTTCGCGGTCGTGGACTTTCCAATCCCACATGGGCCGTTGATGATGATTAGTTTCATAATCTCCTACAAAATCTCGACGTCTCCGTGAATCGTGATGTCCTCATTGTTTACTTCAACCGCACAGCCATCTGGAATGGCATAGATAGGAATTGCACTTTGGTGACTCAATAAATCAGCTTTCTCGGTCTCTGGTTCGTAGTGAACATGCACAATGAATGGCACAAATCCAAGCGAAGTGAGATCGGTCAGTCCAACCACGTTTTTGTCTGCCCCGTCACCACCCCAGCCCGCGACTTCGATCGTCGGTGACGCGAGAATAGAACCTGCACTTGTTCCTCCATACATCACCCCCTTGTTTCGTACGAGGTCATCGACGATCACCATGAAACCCGTCTTTCGAGCAACATCGAGGAGATAAAACGTGTTCCCTCCGTTCACCCAAATCACATCTGCGTCCGCGAGTTCATGTGCGATCTGCTCCTTTGTTTTGAACTTGAGTGAATACCAGACAGGATTGATTCCGGTTGCTGAAAAATCGTCCATGGACTTACAGGTGTAAAACTTCTCATTCTCGACGTCCGAGGCTGTGGGGATGAAATAGAGTTTGATTTGTTGTGATGGATTTCCGAGAAACTTCAAGAAAGGTTTACGAAGTTCTTCTGAAATGCAGGAGGATGTAAGGAAGAGTTTCATAAGTTATTTCATGCTTTTCAAAATTGATTGCACTGTCTCATCAACTGTTTGATCGTTGGTGTCCACAATCGTTCCAAAATCAAATCGCGAAACAAACATGTGTACGATACGAGTCGCATCCTCGCCGTAGGATTTTTCTCGATCAGTATCTCTGGCGAGACACGTTTCAACAGAAGCCTTGAGCGTGAAAACAGCGACATCGCCGCCAAGTAATTCTACAAGCTGGTCGACTTGCTCTTTGTGATAGAAGTTACCATCAATGACAAGTGGTTTGCCTTCCGCTCTTGCTTGTTCGGTTTCTTTGAGAAGAAGCTGGTTGGTCATCAAAAAGTTTTCAAGTGGAATCCCTTCGCCGTCGCTCGCTTTGTCAAGCTTGTGTTCTTCCAGTACCTGATCGACGGAGATGTAGATGCCACTAATGCTGTCCGCCACGGCTCTGGCGACAGTGCTTTTTCCAACTCCGAGTGGGCCACGGATGACAATTGATTTCATAACTGTGTTGGGGTCAGGTCGGGAAACGGGAATTTATTCACGAACAGTTTAACACAAACATAAAACGACCAATCTGCTCACGTCGGTTTTATGTGGCTCCGCGTCGTGGAGGATGTTAGAACTACAATCATGAATAACCAAGAGCGTATATGCACGGTCAAACTGAATCCTTGAGGAAAAAGATGTTGTTGTTGTTTTGAAAGTCTGATTCAAGGCTATCAATTACGCAATCCGCTCGGAGCTGGGGCTCTTGGATTTCTTTATATGACTCATCAATGGGAATCCACTCGTCCTGCCAAACCTTTCGGAACTCTTCACCGTCACGTGCCACTCCACGTTCAAGTCGAATATCCGAAGGCGCTTCAAGCCAAATGCGGTAATCGCAATAATCTATGAAGGCCTCCTGAAGGCTCCATACGCCTTCGACAATGATCGTCGCATAGGATGATATGGTGATTACTTCGCCAGATAAAGTTCCTGCTTTGAAGTCGTAAAGTTGGAAGCGAATCTCGCGATCCTCTTTTACCGCTTCCAAAACCGAAGTGCGCAGTCGGTCCCAATCAAAATTGGGATTGATAATTTTAGTGGAAAGCAAAGGAGTGCGTAACTGTGGCGGTCGATAAAAGTCGTCGATTTTAATCACGCGACTTCCCTTAATGGCTTGTTGCAGGTGGCTCGCAAACGTCGTCTTTCCCGCCCCGCCACCACCATCGATTGCGACGATCCGTTGGTGATGCTTACACGGCGCGGAGGTTATTCTTTTTGCAAGTTCATCAAAGCTAACCGGCATATTCAAACATTCAGATCTCACCTTTTCCTAGTCGCTTAGATAAACCCCTATAGATGATCCTCTCCATCATCGAGTGGGCCTCTCTCATCCCGAGCCTACATGCGTCGATGTATTGTTCACGTGTTGTTTTACTCCAATCGATTGTTTCGTACCCCGCCCGAGACGCTATGAGATCAAGAAACAAACGAATCGTCCTTCCGTTACCTTCTCGGAAGGGATGGAGAACATTGAGTTCGTTATGAACAATCGAAAGCTTCTGAGCAATCATTTTCTTTGAATCCTTCAATGTTGGTAGGTTCCTCTTCAAAACATTTTCGAATTCTTTGAGTGAAGTTTCAAGAAATTCTGCTGGTGCAAACAAGACATCATCTTTTGAGATGTTCACTTGTCTCGTCTTCCCAGCCCATGTGTAGAGAGGTCCGAGAAAATACTTGTGAATTTGATATAAAAATAGAAGGTCGAAATGAGTATTCTCCTTCTCGAGTTTCTTGAAAAAATGAACGTATGCGTCAGAAAGCAGAAGGGTTTCCGCATCCTCAAGAGCCTTCTGGTTCTTAATACCAAGCTTGTTCTTCAGTACGCCGCTATCAATCCCAGCACCTTTTGCTGAGATGTTATACCGAGAACGCCCTTCCATATTTTTTTAGTCTCCTAATCAGAGATGCATTTTTTTTTGCACGACTCCAACTCAGTCCCTCCATTTTTGATGAACGGGAGACGGCTTTTTGAAGGGTTGATTTTGTTGATACCGTTTTTGAAGACATACGAAAGTTTAGTATTATGATAGCAGAAATCGATACCTTACGCGAATTCTGATTGACCTCTTATCCAAACAAAAAACACCAGTAAACCCTATGTCTTTTGCTGGCTCCCGCTTACTGGACGAGTTCAGAACAGTGAGGTGTACCGTGGTCAGAGTTACAGCCAATGATGGTTCAGTTTACGACGTGGCTCGCCAATCGTTGTATGTTACTCCTTCTTTCCAGCCGGCAAGAGAAAGAATCTTTTGCACGAACTCAATCTTTCCTGCGGAATACTCGCCAACACCCTTGGGGTATTTTTCGATCAGTTCACTCTTCAAGGCAACGTATTCATCACGTGCATTGGAATGAGAACGCAAGTAGTCTCGGAACATGATTTGGCGTGGCCAGAATCCGCCCTTGTCAGCGTAGACAATCGAAAGATTATATTCTACTGGATCACCCTTTTGATAAAAATGACGCTCGGTGCTTTTTGAATGAAAACCATATCCAATTTTTGAAAGGGCCTGCGTAAAACCATCAGCATTACCGGCGCTATCGATCATCACGGCAATATCAATAATTGGCTTTGATGACAGTCTCTCTACCGCCGTACTTCCAATGTGCTCGATCTCAATGGCGGAATCTCCAAAAACCTTTTTGAGAAGCTCTTGTTCTTTCTCGAACTTAATCCTCCAATTGGAGCTGTAGGGAGACAAACCTTCGTAAACATCGCTCATATAAGTATCAGTCTACCAGACTTGGGTTGTGAAGTTCCACTTGGGTATATCAAAAAACCACCGAAATACGGTGGCTTTCTGATGGCTCGGGGGGAGGGGTTCGAACCCTCGACCTTCTCGTTAACAGCGAGCCGCTCTGCCACTGAGCTACCCCCGAATATCTCCTCTCTCAAAAGAACGACGGGATTATAACAAGGGAGATTCTATCTCGCAAGCCCATCCCCAGATGCCTTTGGGGATGATAAACTTGAGAAAACGCCTAAGAACTATTCGAGGAAAACGTCATAAATCAAGCCACCAATGAAAACAACCTCTAGCAAACTTAGGGGCTCGACCGGTTGCAAGACCTGGTCGTTTCGTATTCGTGGTGATATTCTTTTTGTGTATGCAGTTAGAGCAACAAGTAGATAAGATCCTATCTGTCGTGCTTGATAACCAAGCCAAACTTGGTGATCTTGACCAACGCATTGCGGTTCTGGAATCAAGATAAAACAGATCGCCCGCGCGGTCTGTTTTTTTGACCGAGACGTGTTTTTTGGTAAAATAGAGCTGTATAGGGAACCTTCGCTAACCTGACCTGACCCCATGCGCCGTATGCAGACCAAAAGGACAGTCTTTCTTATTTTGTTCATAGTCATCGCTCTCGTTGTGCTTCTTGTCTGGCAAACATTTTTGCCGACGAATGCGTTACGAGATATTCAACAAACGGAACCGGTGACATCAACGCGTATACAACGCGCAGGACAAAATTTTCATACGATCGATCCCGACGCATGGGAGTCCACCGCACAAGCGGAAAAATTCATTAATGCCGCCGGCGGCGGTCCTGGGACGGAAAAAATTGTCTATGGTATTGTGAAACGTCCTTCGCAAGAAGGCACAGAAAGCACCGTATACTATTTTGCAACGCACAGCGCCATCTATTTACCTCCGCCAGCTGACACAGGTGATCTTTTCAATGCCGTCTATGCCTATGATATTTCCGACAATACATGGGAACGGCTTTTCAAGAGTGAATCATCGTACAATTTCGATGCACCACAATCAGGTGACATTGAAACATTTCACATACTGGGATTCGACAACGATCGTTTGATCGTACAAATCATGGCCGATGATGTGATTACCAGAAATCCATATGATCTTTGGTTTGTTCCGTTTGAAGAGGGGACGGGCACAAACGGCAATTATGTAAAATCGAGCGGACTCGTGACGATTGATTTGTTGTCGCCTTACGCTCAACGCCCGCCGTATGAGCGACGTTAGAACGATCCGATCATGTCAGATGAGCAGGTTCTAACGTTAATCCCCGACCTCTTGTCTCATAAAGGTCTGATGGTCAAGTTTGATTCGATCCAAGTCCTCAAGCGGCTCGATGTCCATGTTTACAATAAACCCGTACCGGCTCGAGGTGAGTTCAATCTCGAATGTCCCATCGGCGTGGATCGTGGTCACGCGATACTCTCCGCGATCGGTGTTTGGAATGGAAGTTTCGATCGTGTACTTCCCATTCGAAAACGTGTTGCGAAGAAAGAATGACGGGTCAGCGCCAGGCACGTCCGTGAGAATCCATGTGCCGCGCAGGGCGTCGTGCTGTTCCGGAAAGTCAACGGGCTGACTTTCACTGGAAACAAAAAACCGAATCGAGATCGCCAACGCCACGAGCACCAGTGTCTTCAGGAAAAATCGCATAAAAAAATCGCTAGGATGATACGCATATCCTACCGCTCATGAGGCTCCACGTCTAACGGTTAGACGGCCAGGAGATCGCATCCCATCCATCCCTGCTATGAAAAAACTCCCATCCCCCACAGCAGCCAGTCTTGTCCT
>JBBTRQ010000028.1:3755-9113 GCA_038065075.1 Patescibacteria group bacterium | reverse complement strand
GACGTCGCAGGGGAGAGCGGGAACATTCAGCCGACACGCTTCTCGATTCCAGGCCTCTCTGAAACACGACAGGCGTCTGTCTATGCGACCAGCGCAGAGGCGTTCACGGGTGGCATTTATTCTGTCGCGGTTGTCTCGCAAGAGGAACTCGACATGGCCGCAACGCAACTAGAAACCGCACTCCTGGAGGACGCCAAGGCAATGTTGATCGCCGAAGTCGACGAGACATTCACGGGACAGTCCTACGACGTCGAGGTCGTCGAGAAAACATTCTCCATCGAACCTGACACTGAGGCACAGGGCTTCGATGTGACGCTTACACTCAAGGTGACGGCCGTATTCTTCGACCAGGAAGCGCTCGGCAAGATCGCGGTCGCCAAGCTCTACGAGGGTCTCGGGCAGGGACAGGAGTTTATGAATATCGACGCGGGCAACATGGCCGTGACGGTTGAGGCCGTCGATGAAGAAGCGGGACAGGCGAATATCCTCGTCTCACTCGCCGTGCCAGCCATCACGTCCCGAACCAGTGAAGCGCTCCAAGTCGGCCGATTCGTGGGGATGAGCGAGGAGGAAGTACGCGACCTCCTGGTGGGCGAGGGCGTGGCAACGGACGTGACCGTCGAGTTCTTCCCGTTCTGGGTCAGTACCGTGCCACGGCTCAAGGATCACATTTATATTGAAATTCAGTAGATATGCAGAAAGCTTTCAACGTGCTCGTGGCCCTCATCGGCCTTGCTGTTCTCATACTCGCGCTCGCTTTCGTTTTGTCTCTTGGTCAAGACGAGGCAGAATCCGAAGTCGCTGAGAGTGAAACAAGTGAGCAGATCGTCCGAGAAGAGATTCTCGACGCACTCGGAACAACCATCACATTGCGTCACACCTGTGAGGGGGAGGTAAGGCGTTCGACCGAGCTAGGCAAGTTGTTCTATTGCATCGGTGATAATGAACTCGTTATGACCGATGTGGAAGGGAACGAGCGTTCTCTCGTCGAGATGACTTCAACGTCTCTCAACGATGCGCCCATCCTCGACGAAGTCGATGCCATTGGGTTAGGTGAACAGAGCAAACTGCTATTTGCATTTGCGGCTATCAATTGTCGACTTCTCGAAGAGAGTTGTGGTGCAGGACAACCACATCACTACATCAACCATCTCTATGATCCTTCACAAGGTTCGCCACTTGCTTCACTTTCGAACTACCCCAAATACGGAACGCTCGTCTGGAACTGGTTGGGAACAAAGGCGCTTGTGCCTGTTGAGCAAGTCGGCGGTGCCGGATGTGATGATGGTTCGTTAGTTGGTTACGACCTTCTCGCCGATGAGGTTGTTGCGTTGACGGATGAAATTGGGTGCGAATTTTTTCAAGGTGAAGCGAAGGACGTAACCGGTGATGAGGTAAGAGCTGAGTGGGGGCCGGCGTACTGGTCGGGGAAGGATGAGTATACGACGGTTCTGTTGAGCCAGGACGGGACATGGAAGGAAATCACGGGGACGTTCTGACAAATATTCTAACCACCCCTAGCCCCTCCTTAAAAAGGAGGGGGATCGGAAACACGGGATGACAAAGATTTTGTTTTATCGTAAAGTAAAGCGGTCATAATGACCGCTTTTTTTGTATGGAAAACGAGAAACTACACGCCATGCGGCACACGGCCGCGCATGTCCTGGCCGCCGCCGCTTCACGCCTCTATCCGGGTATTAAGCTGGGAGTCGGCCCTGTGGTCGAGAACGGATTTTTCTACGATATCCTGTTTACGACGCCTGTCACGGAGGATGACCTCGGCAAACTTGAGAACGAGATGCGCAAGATCATCGCGGAAGGCCATGACATGGTGCGCGAGGAGATTAGTATCGACCAGGCCGTTGCGAAGTTCGGCGAGATGAATCAGGACTTCAAGGTCGAGCTCCTGCGGGATCTCAAGGAGAAGGGGACGACCCGCCTTCGCCAAGGCTTCGGCGGGCAGGCCAAGGTCAACGCGGAGGAAGCGCAGGACATCGACGTGGCTCGACCAGACGTCGCGAGCCTGTACCACACGGGCGAGTTCGTCGACCTGTGCCGTGGCCCGCACGTGGCAAACGTCAAAGAGGTTGGTGCGTTCAAACTCTGGAAGCTCGCAGGCGCCTACTGGCGCGGCAAAGAGGAGAACCCCCAGATGCAACGCATTTACGGTCTCGCGTTTGAGACTCAGCAAGAGCTCGACACCTACCTCACCATGCTCGAGGAAGCCAAGAAGCGCGACCATCGCAAGCTTGGTAAAGAGCTTGAACTCTTTACCGTCATCGACGATATCGGCAGTGGCCTTCCACTTTTCTATCCCAAAGGAGCCATTCTTCGTCGCATGGTCGAGACATTCATCTCAAATCTCCAGGAACCCCGAGGCTACACGCCTATCTGGATTCCTCACATCACAAAAGGAAAACTGTACGAAACCTCGGGCCACCTCCAGAAGTACGACGCCATGTATCCGCCGATGCATCTGGAAGGGGAGGCGGACTACTACTTGAAGCCCATGAACTGTCCGCACTTCATGATGCTCTATGCCTCCACACCGCACTCGTACCGCGAGATGCCCATGCGCTGGGTGTGTACGACGACCAATTATCGATACGAGAAGAGCGGAGAACTTTCCGGCCTGACACGCGTGCGCTCGCTCACACAAGACGACTGCCACGTCTTTGCTCGCCCCGACCAGATCGAAGGGGAGATCAATCTCATGCTCGACATGATCGAGCTGACGTACAAGGCCTTTGGCTTCAACGATTTCTGGGTGCGTATTTCGGTGTCTGATCCCGAGAACCCGCAGAAGTACATCGGGGACAAGCAGGTTTGGATCGACTCGGAAGCGTCACTGAAGTCGCTCATCCAGAGTCGAGGATGGCGGCATGAGGTCGGCGTTGGAGAGGCGGCCTTTTATGGGCCCAAGCTCGACTTTATGTTCAAAGACGCGATCGGCCGCGAGTGGCAACTTTCGACGATACAGCTAGACATGAACCTTCCTAATCGGTTCGAGCTTGAGTACGCCGATTCAGACGGGAGCAAGAAGCGTCCTGTGGTGATTCATCGCGCGATTCTTGGATCGACAGAGCGCTTCTTGGGAATCCTCATCGAGCATTACGCCGGTGCCTTCCCGTTCTGGCTCTCACCTGTTCAATTGCGCCTGGCGACGGTGAGCGACGAGTTCCTCCCGTTTGCCCAGAAGCTCCTGAGCGAGCTCGCCCAGGCAGGAATCCGCGCCGACCTAGATGACTCCAACGAGAAAGTCGGCAAGAAGATCCGCAACGCCGCAACTCACAAGATCCCCTGGACGATCGTCATCGGCCAGAAGGAAGTCGAGGGAGGGGATTACAAGATCAATGTATTCGGTCAGGAGGAGGATCTCATTGTCCCAGCTGTCGAGCTTCTCGAACGCGCCAAACAAGCCAGCCAGTTCCCACAGTAGGGAAACCAAGCAAAACAAAAACCACCCAACGCTTAGCGAAGGGTGATTTTTGGTTCTATTGGGAGATTTTGTCCTTGATGACTTGTGCCTGCAGATCATCGAGTTGCTTGGCTGTGTCCTTTTGGACCTGGCCCATCTCAGATTCGATCTGAGCCATCTCGGAGTCGAGTTGAGCTTTGGCCGTCTCAGCGGCCGCGGCGAATTCAGCGGCCGCGGCCTTGAATTCCTCGGTCTGTGTGATGTCGACACCTCCGGCTTTCATGGTGGAGATGACGGCGTTGTCGAAGGCCTCTTTGATCTGGTCGATCACTTCTCGGGTGATACCCTTATCAATGATCAGGTTGAGAAGCTCTCGCTTCATGCCATCATCCAGCTGAGAGTTTTCGACGAGCTTTACGATTTGTTCACGTGTCATAGTTTTTGTGTGAAATAGAGATTAGTTAGCTATTCACTGCCTCAACTACGACGGTTGCTTCGTTGTCCTCGTCTTCCTCTTCAAAGGTGATCTCTGGATCGTTCAATGCTTCACGATCTCGAAGGAGCTCTTCTGCTTTTGCTTTGATGAGATTATCGATCTCAGGTCGAAGTGATTCGATCACAGCCTGTTTGAGGCGTGAAGAGAATCGGTCTCGAGCCGAAGTCAGGCGGCCAAAAAAGTTATCTTTAGCCTCGCGAGCTCGTTTAAACAGGGTAGACATTTTTTCCTGTGCTGCTCCAACGATCTCCTGACCCTTCTCAAGGGTAGCACCGGCGGCACCTTCGATGGCTTCTGCCACCGAAATTCCAGCCGCGACAGCCGCAACGAGACTTTCTAAAGCGAATCCGCCTCCACGTTTTGCTAGGTCAACTCCAGCATCCTTTGCCTCTTTAGCAACCTTAACAGCTTGTTCAATTTTATCAGCACCGTATTTTTTTGTAGCTTCAACCGCGCTGACTCCCATTTTCTGAAGCTCCGCGAGACCCCCAACCAACTTTTTGCCGGCTTCGGACTTAAGTTCAACGCCACGCTCTTTCATGGCTTTGGCGATTGCTACACCTCCCTCGGCAGTCATGATAGCCAATGCGGCGCCTGTTAAACCAGCACCTACAGCCGCCTCTTTTGTGCGGGTTGCAGCACTTTTTGTAGCCTCAAGTGCAAGCTCTCCTAGCTCCATGGCTTCGCGGCCTGTTTCCTTTGTGTATTCAATAGCGGCCTTTCCGCCTTCGACAGTGGCCTTAGCACCCATCTCGATTCCTCCAACCGCAGAAAAAGCGCCTTCGATTGCCATTTTGCCACCTTTTTTTGCAACTCCAAGAGCCATCGAGTAGGCATCTTTGGCTTTGTTTGCGATCGTGTCACGAACAGAGCCGGCTCGCTTTTTAAAGCTATCCCAAAGACTACTAGCCCCCTCTTTGATCGCCTTCACACGTTCTCGGCCGACTTCAGCCGCACTCCTCTCTTTGGCCTCTGCCTTTGGAGCTTCAGCTGGAGCCTCAGGTGCACCCTCCCTTTTTCTGAAGAGACCAGCGATGTCTTTACCTAATCCCATATGTTGTTTGAATATTGTTAATTAAGAATAGGAATTATGGCTTAATTCTAACAGAAAATCTGATTAGTGTCAACGGAGCTGTTGACAAACTCCAGTAAAAATGGGAATGTTTTTGGCCACTCTCACAAAAGGAAGGAGGGCATTCCCATGCTCAGAGTCGTCAGAGAGGGGGAGAAGGCTCCCCAGAATGAGGCCCTTCGAAGGGCCCTCAGTAGGGTCACGCGAGGGAGTCCGACGCTGGTCGGGCTTCACTTCTTCGAGGCCCACGAGGCCGATGCGCTCTACCGCGTTCTCGCCTCGAGGCCCTTCACCCAGGCTCAACTCGACGCCTGGGTCGATCGGCTCCGCGCCGACCACCCGCATGACCGCCGACCCACCACCGTCTCCAAG
>JBBTRQ010000028.1:0-3745 GCA_038065075.1 Patescibacteria group bacterium | reverse complement strand
TGAGGTACGTCATCTTCGGCGGCGACAAGCCTCAGGAAGCCACCGTCGAGTCGCTGACCGACTGGGTCAAGCGCGTCGAGCGCTGGGTCCAGGGTCAGGTCTCCTCGGTCGACGAGCCGACGTGGCTCGAGCGGCCGCTCCAGGCCCTCAACACCACTCGGTACCAGATCGAGCACGAGACCGGCGAGGCCCAGTGGGCGATGCCGGTTCTCCGGTGGGCTCTCCTCCACCTCCTCACGCTCCCTCCGGACGCCTCCGCGTCCGGCACCAGCGCCACCGGCTGACACGATCGGCCGGCACCTTGCCCGCCCAGCATCTGCGCAACGGCGGGTTTTATATTTGTGGGTGGGTTGACGTGGAGAGGTATATCTGGCAAGTTGTCCCTTCGGTTGATTCTGGAAGGAGGTGAGGCCCATGCCCGCCCTGAGACTGGTGAAAGCTGGTGAGCCCTTCGAGGCTCGCGAGAACGTGGCTCTCCGTCAGATGCTCGCGCGTCTGACGATGGGAACCCACGACAAGGCTCGGGGCCTCTGGGTCCTGAAACCTTGCGAAGCGCAGGCGCTCCACGACGCGCTTGCGTACAGAACGTTCTCGTCAGATCAGCTCGAAACAGTCGAGGGAGTCATCCGTGCGATGGATCCCTATGAACGCGACACAGCCTGGGATGAGGCGAGGCTTCTGTCTCTGGTGAGGGTCGCGGCAGGACTCGTCGACCACCGTCAGTGGATCGATCAGCCCATCCGTCGTCTCCATGCGGCGATGCGCGCGCAGGGCTCGCAGGCCCGATTCCGCCTCGCCTTGTGCCGTGCCGCACTCGTCGCATTCCTCACCATCGATTTCCTTCCGACTCAACCCGAAGAACTCTTTCGTCTCGCCGGCTAGCCACCCTTCCAGGTTCGCCGGCCTCGCCCGCCACAGCTCGCCAGAGCGACGGCGGGTTTTCTTTTAGAAAATTTGAGGTTTGTGCTATTCTTTTGCCAATTATGTCTTTCTACCACCTCATCACCTACGGCTGTCAGATGAACAAGAACGACTCAGAGCGCATGGAGGCGCTCTTGAAGGGCGTCGGCCTTATGCCCACCGATGTGAGGGAGGAAGCCGACGTGATTCTCGTCAACACTTGCTCTGTGCGGCAGAGCGCGGAGGATCGCGTCTTCAGCGTCGTCGGACAGTTTGCGAGTCTCAAGCAGATGAAGCCTGAACTCATCGTTGGGATCACGGGATGTATGCCAGGGCGAGATCGTGATGGAGCGATCCGCAAGCGTCTCCCAATCGTGGATCTTTATTTTCCCACAGCGGATATGGGTCAGCTCCCGCGCTGGCTTGGGGAGTTGCGACCAGAATTGGTGAATTCAACCGATCCCGTCGAGGACTATCTGAAAGTCCATCCAGATCGTGAGGTGACACGACAAGCGTTCGTCTCGATCCAAACCGGCTGTAACAAGTTTTGTACGTATTGCGTGGTGCCGTTTGCCCGTGGGCTTGAGAAGAACCGGCCACTCAAGGACATCCTCGAGGAGATTCATGATCTTGCTTTGCATGGTTGTGTAGAGGTGACGCTCCTGGGGCAGACCGTGAATAGTTATCAAGCGCCGGATCTGGAGAATTTTTCTAAAAACAATCCATACGTTCGTAGATTGCTTCGTCGTCCCGATGGGACTCCTCGCAATGACGAGGGAGATCATTTTGCCGCGCTCTTGTGGGAGGTGAATCAAGTCGAGGGGATTTCTCGGCTCCACTTCACCGCGCCGCATCCGCTTCACATGACCGACGAGGTTATCGACGCAATGACGCTTCCTGCGCATCTCAACTACATTCACTTGCCGGTGCAAGCCGGTGACAACGATGTCCTGCGTCGGATGAATCGTCGCTACACAGCCGAGCAGTTTCTCGAGGTCGTCGATCGGCTCAAGAGCAAGATTCCAGATCTCGCCATCGGCACGGATATCATTGTCGGATTTTGCGGGGAGTCGCCAGAGGCGTTTGAAAAGACGGTCGAGCTGTACGAGAAGGTGCGTTTTGATATCTCGTACACGGCCCGTTACTCGACCCGGTCGGGAACGGCCGCGTGGCGGGCGTTCAAGGATGATGTGTCCCTCGAAGAGAAGAAACGACGTTGGGAAGTTCTGCAGGCGGTACAGGAGCGGATCGTGTATGAGAAGAACCAGGCGTATGTGGGCAAGGTGGTCTCTGTGCTCATCGACCGACACGAGCCGCCCAAGATTACCGATGAGATGTACCACCTGGATAAAAACATTCTCGCGACGATCGCGTCTCAGCCCGGCACGTGCTATGGCAACTCACGCGAGATGAAACTCACGCGCTTTACCGCACCCAAGGAAATGGTGGGGAAGATTGTCGACGTAAAGATCACCAAGGCAGAGATGTGGGTGCTAGAGGGGGAGTTAACAGGACGGGGCTAAAGCCTCTGTGAAAATTTCATAGCCCCTTTAGGAGCGTCGAATATGCGACCAAAGATTATTGCCATCGTAGGACCCACCGCGAGCGGGAAGACAGCGCTCGGGATTGAGATCGCCAAGAAGTGGAACGGGGAAGTGATCTCGGTAGACTCGCGGCAGGTGTATCGCGGGATGGACGTGGGGACAGCAAAACCGACGGGGGAGTGGGTTGAGGCTGAAATCGAAAAAGGTGGGTCGATCGACCAACTGTTTGGATCGCGAAAGACGTTTCTGGTCGATGGCGTGCCACACTGGGGGATCGATCTTGTGGATCCGGACGAGCCTTTTTCTGCGGCAGAATATAAGTCCTATGCGACCCATAGGGCCAATGAGATTCTGAGTCGCGGCAAGCTCCCGATCCTCGTCGGCGGAACAGGGCTTTGGTTCAAGACCGTGATCGACAACCTCGACCTCACGTCGACTCCCGGTGATGCCGTGTTGAGGGCGCAGCTCGAGGCGCGAACGCTCGGGGATCTATTCCACGAGTTCAAACAACTTGATCCTGAAGGCGCGGAGCTCATCGACAAACAAAACAAGCGTCGTGTGGTGCGAGCGCTCGAAGTGACGAAGCTGACGGGTAAGCCGTGGAGCCAATATCAAGTCGTCGGAGAGCCGTTATACGATGTGTTGCAAATTGGATTGAGTGTGCCGCGCGAGGAGCTGGGCGAGCGTATCGATGCACGTGTTGATGAGATGATCGCGCGTGGACTCGTGGACGAGGTACGACGATTACGAGATCGGTATGGCTGTGAGGTCGAGTCGATGACGGGGATTGGGTATCGGCAAGTGTGTCGCTTCCTGTCCGGCGAGGAAAAGCTTCAGGACGCCATCAAAGAGATTAAGAAAGATACTCGTGCTTACGCCAAGCGGCAGATGACCTGGTTCAAGCGCGATTCTCGAATCGTTTGGGTGAAACCCGGCGAGCCGGTCCAGAGCCTCGTGAACACATTTCTCAAAAACAACCCCGCCCTGTAACAGGTGGGGTTGTTTTAGTCCCGGGCCCAACGACGGTTTCGTTGATGGTGGACTCGACGGGATTTGAACCCGTAATGTCTGGTGTCAACTCAGCTGAGGTTACCAATTACCTCCACAGACCCATTTGGCCCGGGGTAAGTAAATAAAAACCCCTTCTACAATATGAGAGGGGGTCTTTATTTGACACCAGACGTTGGAGATAATCTCCTCAGCTGTAATTTCATTCAATCATGATTTGTACGTCCTGTCAACGAGTAGTCTTATCCAATGCAAGATGATCCCCAAATGGGTTTCTCATTCCAATGCAGAAT
>JBBTRQ010000027.1:0-17231 GCA_038065075.1 Patescibacteria group bacterium | reverse complement strand
AGCCGGCGAGGTGGTCAGCCACCCATGGCGTCCTCCGAGAGGAGAGCAGGTGAGGCGGGTGCCTCTGAGGAGTGATCCTCGGCCAGTAGCGAATTCTACTCATTAGCCGTTCTTTCACCTAGTTATTAGCCGTTCATGGCTTTCTCCTCACCCTCTATTATAGAGGTTCAGTCACAGATGTGAATCTTCTTTTCCACACACCAGTTGTCCAGTGGCCGTGAACAATGCGAGAGACTTTTTGCTATACTAAGACCATCTATGGCCAATAAAAAAACCGTCCTCATTATTCCGCCCAATGACGCAGAGGCCATGATGATCCGGGTCCTGGCGGACAAATTAAAACTCCCGGTTATTGAATCCAAGCAACTTCACGGTGCTTCTTTGGATAAAGGACACGACTATGTGGGGGAGGTGAAGAAAGGAGGATACCGTCGTGTAATCGTGGTGGAGATGCCCGGACCCAAGGCCGAGGCGCGCCTGCGCAACATAGGAGTGAAGCTCGACATCATCGACCATCATCACTACACCGGCCTCTCACGAGCACACGATGCAAAAGGCCGTCTCCTCCCGAGCTCGCTCGAACAGTTTTTGGCGATGTTCAAGATCACGGATCGACAACTCAAGAGTTGGGGAATGAATTCGAGGCTTGTTCGCGGAATCGGGATCCAAGATCGCGGCTATGTTTGGGCTCTGCAAGATGAGGGGTACACAAAGAAGGAGATTGCCCAAGTCATGACGTTTCACGATTCACTTACGGCTCACCTTCACAATCCAAAAACAGAGGCACGAAAAGATCGCGCAGCAAAAATTGCGTGGGCGGCACGAAAGAAGTGGCAAGAGTTTTGGATTGTGACCACGCGTGCGGATGTGCAACTTCGTCCTCGTCTCTCGCGCATGATCGCAGAAAAAATTGGGAAGCCCACGCCGCTCATCATCGTCGAGCATGGGCGTGGACTGATCTATGTCCAGGAGTCGCCCTACGCCCTACACCTATTCGAGCGCTTTGGAGGGTTCACGTTCGGGTTAGATCATAACTGGGGGCACAAAAATGAACTCGGACAAGACAAGGTTACGTTGAGAGATGTGAAACAAGCCATCGGCTCTGCTCGTCGAAAGAATGGTTGAATTGATGCGGATCGATCGGCTAGTACGTGTGACGCCGACGCGCAAGCTCGACGAGGTATTCAACCTGATGATCTCCCGTCATGCCCACATGGCGCTTGTGACGGAAAAGAGTGGAAAGTTTATCGGGATCGTGACGCTCGAGGACGTCTTGGAAGAAATCATCGGCCGCGAGATTCATGATGAGGATGATGAGATAGGTGAACGATGAGCAGGTCTCTTGACCTGCTTTTTTCTTGCCCACGACCCGTCCGCGCGCTACACTCTTGATCGTTATGCGCACGCTTCTTATCGGACTCGCGGGGCTCTCGGGGGCAGGGAAGTCAACCCTTGTCGACCATCTTGAAGCTCAAGGCGGTGTGAAACGATTTCGGTTCGACGCCTACTACAAGACCGCCACGGACTGCCCCAAGCTGACCGATGGCCGACCACATTGGGATCTCCCTGAAAGTTTATATCTGGATGAAATCTACGAGGCTCTCGTGGATCTCAAAAATGGCGACGATATTTTTCTCCCAATTTATAACCGACGGCTGTGCGACCGCACAGGCAGAATGCTTTACAAACCCGCCCCAGTTATTTTTGTCGAGGGCCTTCAGTTGTTTGCTGACGAGCGTATTCGAAATCTTCTCGACCTGCGTCTGTGGCTGGACATCGACGAGGAGACGGCGCTCGCTCGTCGACTTTTGCGACAGCCCGACTACGACATTGAGTATCATCGCACCATCGCTCTGCCTGCCCAGCGGCAGTTCGTTTCACCTCTTAAGATTCACGCGCATGGGATCATCGATGGATCGCAGTCCATCAAAACCGTCGCGGAAACAACAGACGAGATTATCCGGAGATTTTTTGGTAAACTAGGGTGACATGTGGCGGTTTGAATCTACCCATGAGCGCCAAGACTCCCAATATCTCGATCATGTGATCGCTCAGCTTGAAGTTGATCCACATCTGTTTGAGCACGCGGAACATTTTTTGACGGCGGTTGCGCACCAAGAGCCGCTCGTTGCCCAGAGTTTGCTCACGCCCCAAGATGTCCGCTACCACGCCGAAGGGGCCACGATGAGAGATCATCTGCGGCTCATGCTCATCTTCCTTTTTGCGCTCGTGGAAGAAAAAGTACACCTGACTGACCTCGAAGAATTTCGTCGGCTGAAGGGCTATGAGGGTGAACTCCAAGAGCTTGAAGATCTCATGAAAGAGAACATCGCGTTTTTTCAGGTGTTCACCTTGGGCCATGACGTTGCCAAGTGGGTGACAACCACGTTCACCTCCAAGCCGGGAAGTCGGGGAGAGGCTCTGGGATTCAACACGCCTCGCTCGCACCACTTTGATGAGGTTGCGCATGAGCGCGCCGCAAAGCGCGGCGAGTACCTTGACCTGTACAAGCGATTCTCGGATCGCGAATTTCGTGGGACGGATCGGGAGACACAGGCACAGTTTTATCTTCAATACGGAATCAGCGTGCACTACCCGCACCACGCCCGCAAAATTCACGCGCCGGTTTACGAGGCGCTCTTGCGTCGACTCTGTGCGGCACATCGTCTTCCAGATCGCGACGGGGAGATGCTCGAGGATCTCATCAGCCATCACATGGAATGTGGGTTTGATTTTAAAGTTCCGCGTCCTGAGCGTATTCGTCGCTACACGCATATCGCCATGAAGCGTGGATACGATGCGGATGACTTCATCGATCTTGCCCAAGCCAGTCTTCTTCTGGATCAAACCATTGGTTCGCTCCGATTATCCGCGCACGGATATTGGCATGAGACGAAATCGTTTATCAACTTCCTTCAAAGCGAACACGACTTTGCCCCACATCGACGCGCAGAAAAGGAAGCGGTGCGAGAGGCATCTGAGAAAAAAGAACGCAATCGCGTCCTGCGAGAGGTGGGACTCGATGGGATCGCCATGATGGACGTGCTGGGCATGGAGTCGGGTCCGGAGTTCGGACTCGCCCTTCGACGCATCCACTCAGGACTTTTCGGGCAGGCACAGATGCCGCGCTTCGGGAAAAAGATCGACGCAGAGATTGAACGACGCGCGGGGGAGTACTATAAAAGAATGTTTGAGAAGGGAGAGTAGATATGGATAAGAAGAAGAAAAATGTTGCTTACATCGATGCCGCGAATCTTCATAAAGGGATTGCGTCGCTTGGTTGGAAGCTAGACTATGGCCGGTTTCGAATCTGGTTGAAAGAAAAATATCGAGTAGAGGTCGCTTACCTTTTTATTGGTTTGATTCCTCGGAATAAGGATTTGTATGCACGTCTTCAGAAATATGGGTTTACGCTGATTTTTAAGGAAGTCGTTTATGACGGTTTTGGGAAGGCTAAAGGGAACTGTGATGCCGACTTAGTCATGCAGGCGATGCAAGATGTCTATGAAGCGGATTTCGAGAAAGCGATCCTGGTGACAAGTGATGGTGATTATGCGCCACTGGTTGCGTTTCTCTTGGCTCGTGGAAAACTACAAACGATTCTTTCGCCAAGCTCATCTAGAAAATGTTCTATTTTGTTGAAAAGAACGGGTTCGAGGATTTCCTACTTGAGTGAACAATCTCATATGTTTCGTGTTTAAAATGAAAAAGCCCCCGGCAGGGACTAACCCCTGCAAGGGTCTCTTTCGTAGTGATAACTCTAGGATAGGCCATCTTTTTATGAACGTCAAGCCGTCTTCTCAAACTCGACCAAAAACAACGCTCTTCATGATTTCAAGTTTGGATGGGAAAATATCGAGCGGAGACACAGACGAACTTGACGTTGATCGCGATTGGAAGAAGATAAGGGGAGTTGGGGAAGGGATGGATCAGTACTATCAACTGGAACAACAGACGGATTTCGTTTCGTTCAACACAGGAAGGGTGATGGCAAAAATTGGAGTCAACAGTCGTCCTCCTTCAAAGCAGAAGTCCCAGGTGAGTTTTGTTTTAGTCGATAACAAACCCCATCTCAACGAACAGGGTCTTCGTTTCCTCGCAAGCTGGCTTAAGCGAGTTTATGTCGTTACCTCCAACAAGAAACACCCTGCTTTCAGATTGAAGAAGGAACTCACAAACATTTCGATTATCCTTCTTTCAAAGAAGATGGATCTTAAGAAGCTATTTTATATCCTCGTTAAGGAATACAAGATCAAGCGAATGACCATTCAGTCCGGAGGGAAAATGAACGCGCAGCTTATGAGAGATGGTCTAATCGATAGAGTTTCGTTGGTGATCGCACCGCTTATTGTTGGTGGGTCGACGACCCCAACACTTGTCGATGGTGAGTCGTTGCATCATGTTCGTGAACTCGGTAAGCTCGTTCCACTGAAACTGGTGAAGATTGAGAAGTTGAAGCATTCTTTCCTGCATCTCACGTACAAAGTAATCGATAAAAGTAGAGTATGATGGCGTATATCCAAGGCAGAATTTTACACCATGGGGTCGGGTATCTGATCGTCGAGAATGGAGGAATCGGATACAAGATTACTGTTCCTGAGACCTCAGCTCACGAGATCCAGGATCCAGCCACGCTCTACCTTCACGAGGCTCAGCGCGATGACGGGCGCGAACTGTTTGGATTCTTGTCGCTTGCGCAACTTGAACTGTTCTGGAAGCTGATTGCGGTGTCTGGCGTGGGCCCTAAGAGCGCGCAGAAGATTATGTACTCGGACGCGGTCGACAAAGTGAAGATGAAAATTATGGCCGGCGATCTTGTAGCGCTCACAGATGTACCAGGAATCGGCAAGAAGACCGCACAGAAAATAATTCTTGAGCTTAAAGGAGTGCTTGTGGAGGAACCTGGAATGAGTGCGTTGGATGGTGATGCCATCGAGGCGCTTGTGGGACTGGGGTACACACGCCGCGACGCTGAAGCCGCGCTCTCGGGGATTGAGGAGGGAGACACAGAGAGTCGGATTCGGTTGGCACTCAAGAGACTAAGTCGGTAGTCAAACTGAGATTGTGTCATCCCGACCGAGGCCGTTCGACGGCCGAGCGGAGGGATCTCGAGTCATTCGAGATCCCTCGACTCGCTTCGCTCGCTCGGGATGACACAGGTAGTATGGATCACAATGTCTGGAACCAATTTGTCCTTGAACACGGCCCGCGATCGGGTCGATTTTTGCAATCGTGGGAGTGGGGAGAATTTCAGACGGCCTATGGCGAGGCCGTTCGTCGGCAAACGTTTGAACGAGCAGGTGCGACTCTGGGTGTTGCCCAGTGGCTAGATCGTCGGACGACAGACTTCATCCATTACGCGTATTGTCCAAAGGGACCAATTTTCAAAAAAGGTGCCGGCGGCATCGAGGAAGTGAGTGGAACAAAGGGACTGATGTTTCTGCGCGTTGAGCCGAATGAGAGTTCACTGCTTTCCTCGTGCGAGAAGACTATCGACCTGAGTCCGGCGCATACGCGTGTGACCGACTTGTCTGTGAGCGAGGAAGAACTCATGGAGGCCATGCACCAGAAAACCAGGTACAACATGAAGCTCGCACAGAAACACGGCGTGCGCGTGAATCTTGACGAGACGGATTTTCATCGAGTCTGGGATCTGTTTGAGGAGACGTCTTCTCGTGGAGCGTTCCGACTCCATTCGAAAGCCTACTATCGCGCGATGCTCGAGTCTCTGAGATCAGGAGACTGCCGAGCGTTTCTTGCCACGGCTTCGGACGAGGGAAGGCTCATCGCCGCCAACATCATGATCGACTTCGGCGATACGCGTACCTATCTGCACGGAGCGAGTTCAACCACACACCGAAACTTGATGGGTCCGTATCTTCTGCACTGGGAGCTTTTGCGGGACGCGAAGGAACGGGGATTGAGTTTCTACGACTGGTGGGGAGTCGCCCCACTTGTTGCCCCGCCGAGCCATCCCTGGGCCGGGATCTCCCGTTTTAAACGCGGCTTCCCGGGTGTAGAATATGCCTCGCCGGGAACCTATGATCTTGTCCTGCAACCTCTGCGTTACGACCTCTATCAGCTCGGCCGCTCACTCGTAAGATCTGTTCGTCGCTATGTTTGAAGTCATCGTGATTATCCTCGGACTTATCGTGTTCGAGATTATTTCTTCCGTCGACAATGCGATCGTAAATGCGCATGTCCTTAAGACGGTTCCGGAGAAGTACCGGAAATTTTTCCTTTTCTGGGGGTTGCTGTTGGCGGTCTTCGTCATGCGTGGTGTGCTTCCATTCGTCATCGTCTGGTTGGCGAACGGTGGTGTGCCGTTTGGAGAACTCGTGGATCTTGTCTTCTCGGATCCGCATCTGATGGAGCAGTCCCTTGAACACTCCAAACCACTCTTGCTCTTGGGCGGTGGGGTGTACCTGTTCTTCGTCTTCCTGGCGTGGTTGTTCCTCGAGGAGAAAAAGTACGCCTTCTTTGTAGAGCACTTCATTCACAAACAGAGCGTGTGGTTCTACGCGATTTCTTCAATTTTCATCACGGCCATCATCTACGTTTCCGTGAAGGTCGATCCGCTTCTTGCTCTTGCGGCTTCCATCGGCGCCTCGGCCTTTTTTCTGACAGATGGGTTCCGTCACAACGCGGAGCAAAAAGAAAAGGAGTTGCATGGTTCCAACATGAGCGCGTGGAGCAAACTGCTTTACTTAGAAGTCCTCGACGCGTCCTTTTCGATCGACGGCGTCATTGGAGCGTTTGCGTTTACGCTCTCCGTCCCACTCATCTTGATCGGGAACGGTATCGGGGCTTTTGTCGTGCGTGAAGTCACGGTGCGGGGCATCAACACGATTTCAAAGTTTGCCTATCTCAAGAACGGAGCTATGTACTCGATCGGGATGCTAGGCGCTCTCATGGTCCTGGAGAGTTTCGGGAAGGAGTTTAGTTTTTGGGTGGCGCCTGTAAATACCGTCGTTCTCTTAGTGGTGTTCATGTATCTTTCGATTCGCGAGATTCAACTGGCTAAACAGACCGTATGAAAACCGCTCTCATTACTGGCGTCGACAAAGGGATCGGTCAGGCGCTCATGAAAAAATTTCTTGCGGAAGGGTTTTTTGTGATCGGGACGTTTTATGCGATTCGTCCTGAGTCGCATGAGAACCTCAAAGACTTCGCGCTGGACCTCGGGAAGCCAGAATCGATTGCTTCCTGCGTGACGGCGATGACAAACTTCGGAAAACAGATCGACATCCTCGTGAACAACGCCGGCATCTTGGCCGATGAGGAAGAGACACAGGTCGTGGTCGAGAAGCTCCGCAAGACACTTGAGGTGAATCTCTTTGGGACGATCGACTTCACCCAGCGGCTCCTGCCGCTGTTGAACGACGGCGCGCACATCGTGAATATTTCCTCCACCGCAGGATCGCTCGAGCTCGTCGGGAAAGTTTCGCACTTCATGGGACACTACCCGGCGTACAAAATTTCAAAAGCCGCGATTAACATGTATACGCGCACCCTCGCGCTCGAGCTGAAAGATCGTGGCATTACGGTTTCGTCCGTGCACCCAGGTTGGACCAAGACGGATATAGGAGGGGAAGAGGCGGATCTCACTCCCGAGCAAGCCGCCGACGGCATCTACCAAACGGCCGTGTCGCGACCACCTTCAGGAGAGTATTGGTTTGCCGGTAAGCGGTTACCCTGGTAGATTGCGGCTCATGATCCCGTAGCTTAGCTGGATAAAGCGTCTCCCTCCGAAGGAGAAGACCAGACGTTCGAATCGTCTCGGGATCACCAAAAGAGATTTCTTCGAAAGAGAAATCTCTTTTGTTGTAAGAACAGCGACATTCTGATGGTTCCAAACGACGTCAGATTTCGATCGCCATCTCAGGGTTAATTGGAACCAACTTGTGGCGCGATTCTTGCGCGATTCTTGCGCGATTCGGAGTTTTGATGTATTCTGTGAATACCTATGTTTAACCCTGAATATCGTCTCACGAATAAAATCGTTCAAATGCTAACAGGCATTGCTGAGGGCAGGGCCGTGATTGAACGAGCTCGTCTGCTCCCCAAGCAGGAGCTTCGCCTTCGACGCCAGGCTTTGATCCGCATGACCCACAGTTCGACCGCCATCGAGGGAAACAGGTTGAATGCGAAGGAGGTTGAAGCGGTTGCTGATCGGAAAAAGGTTGATGCGCCAGAGAGAGATATTTATGAGGTTCAAAATTATTTAGACGCGTTAAAATACATCCAAACTGTTGTCGAGAAAAAACAGTCTATGAGCAAGCAGGTGATCCTTCGCATTCACAAATATGTCACGAATAAAACGCTTCGACCGGAAGCATCGGGACACTATCGTTCAGGTTCCGTCTATATTGCAAGAAATTATCAGGATGGCCGTCGTGAAGTTATTTATACCGCACCAGATGCCAAAGACGTCGCAACGCTTATGGACGCGCTGATTGATTGGGTGCAAAAAAGTATAGATGAAGGTGTCGACCCTGTCATTGCGGCAGGTATCGTCCACCAAGAAATCGCGGCCATCCATCCATTCGTGGATGGCAACGGCCGTACGGCAAGGGCTCTGGCAACGCTTCTCTTGTATCAACGAGGATACGATTTCCGTCAGCTTTTTGCGCTCGAAGATTTTTACAACACCGATCGACCAGCCTATTACGCCGCGATCAATATTGGAGAGACGTATCAAGCCAGACGCACGGATTTTACTCCGTGGCTTGAATACTTTGTAAAAGGGTTCAAGGAGGAAATCGACCAAGTGAAGCACACCGTGATGAATCTTGCGGTAAAAAAACTCGATACGGATATTAATTCACAGGTTTTTCTCGAGAAGGATCAGATCGCTATTCTTGATTTTATGGAGACGATGGGGAGAATAACCGTGACAGATGTGATTGATATTGTTCGTTGTCCGAGACGCACGGCGCAGTTGTATATGCAGAAATTAAAACAGTTGAAAATGATAAAACAAATCGGCAAGGCTCGGGCAACGTATTACACGCTCAGATAGTTTATGAAACAAGATTTGGTTGTTGATTAATTGGTGACGACGCCTTTGCCCAGAGCGAATTCGTCGTCAGGGAGTTCTGTGGTGAGTTCTCCTATGGACTGACTGAGTGATTCATTCGTCGTAGAGTCTCGCGCTTCAAAGCTTGTCGTGGAGGTGAGTTTCATGAATCGTCCGACATCGCCCGAGTCGGGGGCTATCGCGATGTCGAACCAGGCACCCGCGTGGCCAAGCTCGGCCAGCAGTTTGGGAATCGTCCAGGTAATCTGTCGAGTGGTCGCATTGTAGCTGACCGTGCCGATATCCGTGTCCGTGCTTTCGAGCCACGCGACATCTTGCGGCAACGTGGCGGTCATGCGGGCGTTCTCGAGCGTGTGGAGCGAGTTTGAAAGATTCCAGTACACGCGGTAGCTGGTTGTTTCTCCAACCTGTGGGGGCAGGGCGCCCGAACCGATCGCAGTTCCGGACTCGGAATAGTATCGAGCCTGGGCGTTCACCGCGACGTCGGAGTTGAGGGTGATGATGATGGGCGTAGCCTCGAGCGTGCGTGTTGAGGTGACCGTCCCAATTTTGTTGAGAGTGAGAATTGTTTCGATCGAAAACTGATCTGCCTCGCCAGCGTCTAAACGGCTATACAGCGGCAGGCTCAGGTCGATGACGGCTGAGCTTTCCGGCTCCAGCGTCGCGAGATTTTCCCAACTGATTTCATTTCCTGAGCGTGTTCCTCCACCCAGATTCGCCCGACTCCAGTCGACCGGGATCGTGCCGTCGCCACTATAGAGCGTGAGGGTGAAACTCATGTCTTGTGTGGCTTCCTCGCCATTGTTCGCATAGTCCAGGCTCACCCGCAGAGTCTCACCCAAGTCCGCGGTTTGGCTTTGATTGGAACCGTTGACGATGACCGAGAACGAGATCGATCCTCCCAATACATCCGTAATCAGCTCCTGCACATTCTGGACATAGACAACGTCCTGATCCACGAACCCCATCGCGATGGCCAGCTTCTGTTCTCCGGAAGCGGTGGAGGTAAATGATCCTTGGATGGTGATGGCCGCGAGTTCTCCCGGTTCAAGCGCGTCGATGACCCAATAGGTTTGTCCTTCTGCCGTGGCCGGCTCGGAAGAGGCGGTTGTAAAGTCTGCGGGGAACGTGGGGATGACGCGCAGGTTGTAGATGGGATCGGCGCTCGTGTTTTGGACATTCACGACGTACTCGGAGGTGTCGCCCGCGAGCGCTTTCTCAGGACCCGTGAAAGAGAGCGCGACAACGGAGTCCTCGATTTCAATTTTTTGCGTAAGGATATCTTGGAAGTCCGAGCTGAAGTTGGCAGGTTTGTATGTGAAGAGGGCTTGGAGGCGCTGGGAGGAGGGAACCTCGGCCAGGAACACACCCGTGACCGTAATCGCCCCGTCACTTCCCGCGCTCAGGCTTCCAATGGTCCACTCAAGTGAGCCTTCCGGTTCAGGCACGGTCGAATACATGTGGAAAGTTGAGGGCACGGTGAGTTTCATGGTGAGCGCGGCCACAGGAACGTCGCCGACGTTTTCGTATCGAAACGTATAGGAGACTTCCTCGCCGGACTTCACTTCATCTGGTCCTTCTGTTGTGAGTGAGAGCGTTTCTCCCTCTTGAAACAGCCCCTTGGTGAACACAAAAAAACCGACCCAAGCGATGAGGGAGAGCACGGCCATGATGCCGATGGCTTTGATCAGAAAGCGCGTGAGCTTTGAACGGTTGCCGCGCTCGAGCTTGGAGAGATCAGGGACTCGTCCATCTGACCCTTCATAGATCGATCGGAGTTGTCGACGGATTTCTCTTGCGCTTCGTCGTTTTGGAGTTTTGCGGGTACTCATAGCCACTAGTTCGCTTCAACGAGAATAGTGAGTAACTCGTCTGTGGTGTTTGTAATGTTTACTTCTTCTTGATCATGCGATGACCACAGGGTTGCTATATCTTCCGGGAAGTGAACCTGCACATGGGTGGTTCGATCTAGGACGCCAGGTTGTTTTTGGACCAGCACAGAGTAGGTGCTAGTTTGTGGAAGCCCCACGAGAGACTTCAGACTGGCAACCACGCGACCTCCGTCGAGTGATTCAAGCTTGAATGGAAGCCGATACCGGAACGTGACGGTCGAAGTCGATCCTGGCATGGTTTGCACCCAGTTTCCAAATACCGCCTTGCCCTGCTCCTCGCTCACCATCGTCCCACTGACAGGATCGATACTGGCCGTGAGTAGTCCGTACGCAAGGTCGTCATCGATCGTCCATTCCTCGTCGGGAATATCGAAGAGCGATTGATCCGGGATGCTGAAACCCGACGCACCCAAGAGGGTACTGCCCTTTGGAACATACACACGAAGGTAATCGACGTTGTTGACCCCGGTGAACAGGAGACCCTGGATGCCAAAGTGCGTGCGTGCAATCGTGAGCGTGTTCGTGATGGTGCCGTCATCTGAAACTTCGACCTGAAGATCGACCTCCTGTTTGATCACGCCGTCCGTTTTTCCACCGCCCAAGTTTGTGTCCACGACCATAAGGTAGTCGCCCTGAGTCTGCTTCATCTCACCGCCCCATCCCTGCTCAAGGATTTGGCGTTCGAGTTCTTGATCGGCCAGGTAGAGCTGGAGATCCTTTGTCGTGAGGCCTGTATTCAAGGAGTCGACAACGGCTAGAAAGTCCTCGGATGTTTTTTCGATGGTTCGCTCCACCAGCTTAGGAGCCAAGTCTCCAATGAAAGCCTTGGGGGTATTCTCTTCTTTGTCGAATTCGTACTCGGCAATTTTTTGTGTTTCAAAAATGAAGTTCTCTTCGTCGATGGTGCGTCCATATTCTTCCATCTCAATGGGGCCCAAGAGACCGATGAGCTGGGAGACGAATGTGGCGTTCACGGCCAAGACTCCATCTACAGAGGGGCCACCGGCGTCCTCATAAAATTGCATGAGCTGTCGGGCAGAGGTGGGGAAGTCTGGGAACCAGTTTCCATCTTGGAACTCCCAACGCGCGGACAGAAGTTGGAGAGGCTCGGGCGCCCGCAGGTTTTCCTGCAGAGTGCCTTGTAAATCATACGAGCCGCCACCTGGGACGTTGAGATGTTTGATGACCCCATCGCGAACTTTCACTTCGGCAAAGCTCCCGATGAAGCCGCCGGTGGGACGGATCTCGGTATTGTTTTGAAAGACGATGAGGTAACGCTTAGTGCCGTCCGCTCCCAGGAGCTCTTTCACGAGTCCGTAAAAATGTTCAAATTCGTCGATGGTGGTGATGAGAGCGGGGAGACTCGACTGGACGGTTTGGAGTGTCTGTCGATACTGCTCGGGAACGGAATCGATCTGGATGTTGTTCAACGCGTCTTGTGCGTCCTCCAAGTGGGGGACGATCGAGGAAAGATACGCTTCCAAGATGTTGAGACGCGAGATAGGCGTGGGGGAGAGTTCTTGCTCCATGGCCGCGTAGCCGTCGCTCATGCGAGCTCCCGCGATCGCTAATTCCTTTCCGGCCTCTACCAGCGCCGTTCCAGACGTGAAGGAGGATCCCGTCACCGGGAGAACGGAGAGAAGGAAGTTGGTTCCTGCGCCCAGATCGTCGATGGTGTGTCTTGCCTGTTGAAATTGGGCGCTTGCGGATCTGAAATCAGAACCAGCACTGAGGACATCACGAGCGAGAGCCGCTTGGGCGCCCGACGAGAGCAAAGAGACAGCCTCGAGTCCCGAGCGTTCGAGATCTGCCTTCGTGCTTCGCAAGTCTTGCACCACGTTCATGGCCTGCAAGGGAAGGACGAACAGGAACGACAATCCGATAAATGACACGACGGCGCGTTGCCACCCAGAATGAAATGCGGGGAGTTGGAACGTGGGGAGAGGAATGCGTTGCCACCAGGGTTGTGTTGGCTGTTCATCTCGTACCTCTTCGTCTTCGACTTCGAGGTCGAATTGATCCAACACCTCCCTGCCCGCCAGAGCTCCGATGTCGTCAGTCGGGGCGACGGGTTCCTCTTCGGGGAAATCGAAGTAGGCAAAAATATCCTCGGGCAGAGTTTGAGGGATGAACGCGTCAGAAGAGAACGCAGAAGGGATCGGTGAGTCGTAACGCAGAGCCGCGTGGACGGGGGCAGGTATGTGGATGTTGAGTCTTGGAAGTTCGGGGAGGGCGCCGCGTTTCACCTGCTCAAGAACGTCTGCAGGTGAGAGCAATAAGTCATTTGAGAGATCCAGAGCGTGCGGTGATGGCGAAACGGCATGATCGGCGAGCAGGTTCACGCCAAGAGGTCGGCGCTGGGAATCTTCCAGAAGCTCGGCGGGCGTTGGAAGGGATGTTTTGAGAGAGAGGATGAATGGAGAGAGTGTATGTGATCCTGTGGCAACGGATGGTTTGGCGAGAGAAGAGTGTATCGAGAGGACGCCTTGGAACAGAAGAGATTCAGGAACAGCGTGGTCGACGAGTTCTGTGTGGGTCTGTCGTTTTGCGTGTCGCGCCAGAGCGCGTTTGAGTTCCACGCTTTGTGTCTTGCTCGTCACAACCGCCGGGGACGAAACACGCGCTCGTGGTTTCGAGCGTGCTTTCGGCTTGGTTGTGGCGGGTTTTTTAGGCACAGGAATCGTAGAGTTTGAGGATCTCGCGGGCCATGGTGGTCCAGGAGTAGTGCTTGATTTGCTCGTGACCTTTGGCGATCAGGGAGTCACGCAATGGCTTGTCTGTGAGCGCGCGCTCCATGACCTCGACCATCTCTTCAATGTTGTCTGGGTCAAACCAGAGCGCGGCGTCGCCAAGGATTTCCGGGAGCGATGTGCGGCGCGCGGCCGCGACGGGGATTCCGAAGCTCATGGCTTCCAGTGGCGGCAGGCCGAAGCCTTCGCTGAGGGAAGGGAAGAGGTAGAGCGTGGCACCGCGGTAGAGTCCAGCTAGATCTTCGTCGCTTGGATTGAGAATGAACTCGACGGCCTCTGGCGCGACATCGATCTGCGCGAGTTCTTTTTTCAGCCGCTCGTAAAAAATGTCATTGCGTCCCGCGAGGATGAGATGAACTTCTTGGTGGAGTTTGTGAAAGAAAGAGAAGGCGTGAAGAAGAGCTTCGAGATTCTTGTGGGGATAGGCATTTCCTACATAGAGGAAATAAGGAAGCGTGCTGTGCTTGGTAGCCCCAGGCTTTCCTGCCCGCCATAGCCTTGGCGACGGCGGGAGCCTGGGTGCATGCTCAGGAAATTGCGTAAGCCCTTCGTATACGACGTGGATCTTCTCGCTTGGCACCCACGGGAAGTGGATGAGGATCGATGACTTTGTGTATTGCGAGACCGCGATGATGGCGCGAGCGCGTTTGAGTGCGTGCCGCAGTACGATTCGATACGCGATGCGTTTGAGAAAGAAGATGAACGGGTGTCGGGTGGTGACTTTGGCTGAGCGAGGCTCGTCGAGCAAGATGAGGTCGTGGATGGTGACAATGAATGGCGTGCGTAGAAAGAGGGGAACGTTCCAGTGAGGGAAATGGACGAGGTCGAGGTGTTCGCGATCGATGATGCGCGGCAGAACGACCTGCTCCTTGAGGGTGTACCAGTGTGCGTTGGCGAGACGTTTCTCCGCGTCCATCGCAGACGTCTGTATGTTCTCTGGTTTCAGGAACAAAACATAGCGGTTCTTGTGGTCGAGTTGCCCGAGCTTGCGCACAAGCTCTTCAACATAACGCCCAAGACCGCCACCCCCCACGTTTGGACCCAACATCCTGGCGTCGATACCGATTCGCATGGCTCAATTATAGCAAAATATCCCGAACTTAGGCTCAGGATATCCACACGAAAAAGCCATAGTTCTCGTCATTGCGAGGGAGCGAAGCGACCGAAGCAATCTTTGTGACGACAGGATTGCTTCGTCGGCTTACGGCCTCCTCCCGCCGTCGCCAAGGCTCTGGCGGGCAGGCGCAATGACGAGGATTAAGAGGACGAAAAAGATCGCTTAAACACCTCGAGTGTCTCCCTCGCCGTTTTCTCCCAGGTGAACTGCTTCGCGCGCACGATTCCTCGGTCGCGGAGTTGTTTCTGTAGACTCGATGAGCCTAGTAGTCCTCGCAACGCCTCGGAGATATCTCGGCTGTTGTACGGGTCGATGTAGATGGCCGCGTCGTCGCCGACCTCGGGCATCGATGAAGTGTGTGACGTGATGACGGGCGTGCCGCTTTGCATGGACTCGAGGATCGGGAGGCCGAAGCCTTCGTAGATCGAAGGGAAAGTGGTGACGCTTGCGGAGCGATAAAGTGCCGGGAGGTCATGTGCATCGACGTAGCCCATCTGATGCACCCAGCCGGTTGTGTCACGCTTCCAGAGTCGGCGTCGGACCGCGTGAGATCGCCATCCCCACCCGCCAACGATCACCAAGTGGAGGTCATCATGGGTGCGGTCGCGATAGTCTTTTATGCCCTCGATGAGCGCGAGGAGGTTTTTGCGTGGTTCGATCGTGCCGACAAAGAGGGCAAAGCGTTTGGGGAGTTTCAAACGAGAACGCACGCCATGATCGGAGGCGAGCATTTTGTCACTGAAGGTCGGCGATACTCCATGCGGGATGACCGTCGTTTTCTCCCCTGCACCAAAAAGGTGTTCAAGATCGCGTTTTGTCGATGGCGAGGGAGCGATGATCGAGCGGCTTTGGGCGAAAAGCTCTTGCGGACGTGTGGCCTTATGCCAGAGTTGCATTTTGCGCGAGTAGAAATCTGGGTAGAGTTTCCACGAAAGGTCATGGACGGTGAGGACGGTGGGGATGTCGGTTGGGAGAGTCGCGATTGAAAGGTTGGGGAGGAAGAGCAGGTCGACGGGTTCTCGAACTCGCCAATTCAGTGACGGGTGACGTAGTAAGAGCGTGCGGAGGTTTAAAAGCTTGTTGGGGACGGGAATGTGGACAGTCGAAACACGTTCACCTGTGTCATCCCGAGCGAAGTCGAGGGATCCCGAATTCGAGATCCCTCCGCTCGCTTCGCTCGGTCGGGATGACACAAACCGTTTCCCAGACGAAAGCAACACGTACTCATTCTCCTTATCGATCTCAAAAAGGGCGTGGAGAAGGGACTTGGTGTAGCCTCCCACGCCCGCCATATTTGGCGATGACAAGTGTCGAATGTCAATGAGTACGCGCATACTGCTCATTCACAAAATCAATCAACTCCTTCTCAAATCGTCCTCGCGAGAATTTTTCCGCGTACGTTTTGATGGTGGATGGATTCCAGTCTTGGTCATTCCAACGGATCATGAGATCGGCCAGTTCCTCCCAGATCTGTTCGTCGAAGAACGCCCCCGAGAGACCTTCCACGACCGTCTCGGTGGCGCCCCCTCGTCGCCAGGCAATAACCGGCACGCCGCTTGCCATCGACTCCACGGGCGTAATTCCAAAGTCCTCTTCTTGCGGATGGATGAATGCGCGCGCGCCAGCGTAGAGCTTGGCCTGCTCCTCATCGCTCACGCGTCCGAGAAATTCAATGTGTGGCTTAGCCATCCGTCTGAGGGCTTCTTCGACCGGACCGGATCCAAAAATTTTGAGTGGGATGCCGGTACGGTTAGCCGCCTCGATAACCAGATCGTAACGTTTGTACGCCACCAGCCGGCCGCCGGTAAGGAAGTAGGTTTTCGGCTCTGGTGAAATGGAGAAACGGTGGGTGTCGACCGGTGGATGAATGACGGCGGCGTCACGACCGTAATACTTTTGGATGCGGCGACGAACGGTTTGCGAATTGGCGATAAACACGTCGACGCGGTCGGCCGCTTGTCGATCCCACATACGCAGTCGAGACAGAAGCGGCGGCAACATCATCTTCACAATACGAGGTACTCGCAGTTCCTCGATGTAGGAATGCGTGTCGCTCCAGAGGTAGCGCGTGGGGGTGTGGCAGTAGCAGATGTGCAGGGTGTTCTCGCGTGTGAGCACTCCCTTGGCAAAGGCGCTGGTCGATGAGAGCACGACATCGTAGTCGGAGAGATCGTAGTGCTCCGTCGCGGTAGGCATGAGGGGCAGGTACCACTGGTACTTGCGCCTTCCAAACGGCAGGCGCTCCAAAAACGACGTACGAATATCCCTTCCCGCAAACGCAGGAAGGGACTTGGGATCAAACAGGAGCGTGTACAGAGGCGCGTCCGGCCACAGGCCATGCAACTGCCGCTCCGTGATGTTTTGTTCCCGCCCCGGGAAGGGAAGAGCCGGGCATCCGCCCGTTGATAAGACGGTATCAATGCCAGACGCCT